>DAINNF010000094.1:0-10376 GCA_036736005.1 Acidobacteriota bacterium | reverse complement strand
CGGGATGAAATACGACATCATATCTTTGGTTCTCGGGCACCAAGATGCATATATTTCCAGACCAGCTTACCCAACGCATGAAAACAGAGTGGTCATTAGAGTACAGAATTTCGTATGGCACTCTACTTGTCAAACTGGTGTCGCTATCTTCAATGAACAGTTCAATGGAGAGAACCTCATGCTTTTGGTAAAGATGTGATATGAATTCCTCATACAGATCTTTGTTCTTGGCATTATATTGTTCAAGCTTAATGTGACCGCCCTTTAGTAAATTATAGACAATATAGCCGTCAACTGAAGGCCCGGAACAGTCTTCTTCAGTTAGTTCGAGTCTGCTTGGCATTCCATCAAACATACTGATAACTTGACTATGACTGTACTTTTTGAACGCATGGAAAACGTCTAAAGATAGCAAGACACTTCTATTCTCTTCCAATTCCAAAGCCCCCTCGGAATCCGTCTTGGCAAAGGAATAATGAATAGAGCTTTCATTAAGTAACCTTTCGCCCAATTTTGCCCCGACGAGCACTCTATCGTAAAACCAATACCAATGACGCTGCTTGTTGCCTACAAGGACTAAAGTATTTCTAAGTTTGTTCCCGTTTAGAGTGATCTCAAGAGTCCCACCAATTCGGGGTGGGGATAACCAAATGCACAGTGTCCACAAAAAACCGCCCATCAGCATAGCTATTACAATAATGGAGAACTTAAATAATTCGGGGGACAATAATTCGGGGGACACAATACTAAACTTTTGGCCTTTCAAAGAATGCCCCCTTCTTATTTGTTTTGATTATGATAGCACGATAGCAGAAGTAACGCGTGACAAGTAACAAAGTGATGGGTCAGAACCGGTCTGCTCTTTGTGGCCTGCGAAGCCCAGCACTATCGGAAGAGTGCTGGGCGGGCAGCCATGCGGCGCAACACATCCGGATAGAGGGATACAATACCGCAGCACCGATTCCGGGCGGGAGTGAGCCGGAGGCGAACGCACCAACCTGGGAATCGGGAGGCGACGGATTGGGCCAGATGTGCACGTTCGCGACGGGAGCGAACGAGGAGTAGTACATCGGTACGCGACGAGGAGTGTATGGAGCGAACGTGTGCAGATGGTCCAAGACTTGAGCCTCGGGGAGAAGGAGGGGTGGCGGCGTGAACAATAAGGTCAATGGAAATTGGTGGCGAGTCGGGATCACGGGCCGCGTCAGCGGGCAGATGGTGTTTCGGCGGGCCCGCGGATGCTTGCATCCAGGCGGGTCTGACGAAATGCCATCGGATAGCGGGGGTTTTGACCCCGCGTCCGTGATCCTGACGAGCACTTGCAGTCCCCACGACCCGATCCAAACTGATGCAACTGGCAAGAAATCTTCAAAACCGTGAAACAAACCAGGGTGTCATGGTGTATTATTGCTGTAGTACACTAGCGCAGGGAGGTGCACAGTGTGGATCAACATAGACGAACGGGCACCGGAAGCGATCTTCCAGCAGATTGTCCACCAGGTCAAGCGGCTGGCCGCCACCGGCGCCCTCAAACCGGACGACCCGCTGCCCTCCATCCGGGAACTGGCCGTCCGCCTCGGCGTCAACCCCAACACCGTGGCCCGCGGCTACCGCATCCTGGAGGAGGACGGCCTGATCCAGGTCCGCCGCGGCATCGGCGCCTTCGTGGCCAGCCCGCTGCCCGACTCCGAACTGAAACAGTTCCGGGACGAGGAAATTGCCGGACGGGTCCACGACCTGGTATCCACGGCCCGGCAGTTCCAGGTCCCACAGAAAACCGTCGTAACGAAAGTGAAACAGGCATTTGATGAAGGAGGAGACGCATGAGCACCGCCATTCTCACCGTAGACGGCCTGCACCAGTATTACCGGGGCAGCTGGCTGAAACGGTACACCGTATTCCACGATTTCTCACTGGAGCTGGAACGGGGCAAGATCTACGCCCTGCTGGGACGCAATGGCGCCGGCAAGACCACGTTGCTGAACTGTATCCTGGGCCTGATCAACTACGGGCCCGGCGAGATCCGTTTCAACGGAGAGGCCATTACCCCGAGAAACATCCACCATGTACTGGACCGGGTGACATCCGTTCCGTCCCCCTGGGAAATGTTTCCCCAATTGAACGCGAACGCCTACCTGGATCATTACCGGATACTCTATTCCCGGTGGGACAAACCCCTGGAAGAGAAAATCCGCTCCATGTCGGATTTTGACTGGGACCGCCCATTCCGTGACCTGTCTTCCGGCCAGAAGATGCAGGTGCTCCAGGCTCTGGCACTGTGTCCCGAACCGGAGCTGCTGGTGCTGGACGAACCGCTGGGGGTCACCGACCCGGTGGTGCGAAAATATTTCTATCGCAATATCATCGACCTGGTGGCCAGCAAGGACACCACGGTGGTGATTGCCACCCACCTGATCCAGGAAGTAGCCAACCTGTTCGATACCGCACTGTTCCTGAAACAGGGGAAACTGATCCTGCAGGAAACGGCGGAAGGGATCCGGCAAAACTACCGCCGGTTCAACCTGGAACCGCTGCCCGATTCAGTCGTGGCCGGGGAACGGGGACGTCTGTTGAGCGATTCGGCCATTCTGTCGGACGATCCGGCAAAAACAGAAGAAGACTTGAACAAGCGGGGACTGCCATTCGTGGCCGCACCCCCCACCATCGACGACATGTTCGAGACCTACGCATAAGAGGGAGGCAGAGATGATTTCACTGATACACCTTTATCTTCGAAAAGACTGGCCGACAATCGTCACCTATGTGGGCATTCTGCTGGTCATTACACTGGCGCTCTCCCTCGTGCAGATGATGGGTACCCAGGTTATCACCGTCAACATCTTCGGCGTGGGCACCCTCCTGGGACTGATCATTCCGCTCGCGGTCATGCGCCGGGGGAAACATGGGGAGGGGAAATGCCTCTCCCGGCTGCCCATGGCCCGCTACCGGATTTTCCTGGTCCAGTTTATCTACGGCATTATGGCGGCACTGGCATTCATGTTCCTGCTCAGAATCGGGATAGAAGCCATCCGGGGCATCGTGGCCCTTTCCGGCTACGGTGTCAGCCCGTCGGTTCTGTTGTCCGGCAGTGACTGGATGGGAGACATCAGGAGTTTCTCCCGTGCCTACCCGGTGTTCGTGTTCCTGGTGGCGTTCGTACGCTGGCTGGAAAAATGGATGAACCGGGATCAGGCACTGGCGTTGGCCGTGCTTATTCCCCTGATCATTCTGTTCCTGATGATCATCGTACCGGCCGTTGCCCAGATCCATACGGCGGCGGAAGGACCCGGCATCGTATCCTATCTCATGGATTGGGCCATCCGGTATCGGCAGGTTATTCTGGTCACGATCTATGTGCTGCTGCTGGGCGGTTCTCTGGTCATGTACCGGGTCCGGCATTTCAAGAGCTTCTGAAGTGCCTAAACGCAACCACCGAAAAGGAAAGGCACCCGCCAAAACGGGTGCCTTCCTGGTACTAAGAGGTCTGGTTACCGGTTCGTCAGAAGATGTACCGGACCGCCAGCTTACCGTAGAACCAGTTGCCGGTGGTGTCGCCGTAAACATACGGCTGGTAATCTTCAAACTTGTCATACATGGCTTCCGCCACGAGGGAGAGGTTGTCTGAGATCAAGTAATTCAGATTCAGCCCGAATTCATAGATATTGTAATCCAGGTCGGAATACGTGTTGATCCCCGAATAATCAAAGTCATGATGCGTCAGGGTGTTTGCCGGAATATCCCATTCGGTCACCGGGTCAAATCCCATCTTGGCATCAATCACGGCTGCTTTCAGTGAAAGCGAAATGTTTTCGAAGGGTTTCGTATCCAACTGCAGGAAATAGCTGTTCAGGCTGGTCTCGTTTTCAGCCAGGGCGTTTGCACTGCCATAATGCATCCAGCCCCCGACACCGTCGGGGGAAAGGTGGCCTGCTCAGCCATCCATCACAGGCACAGAGAAATAGGCCTGTGTTTCCATGTTGGAATGGTCAAACCCGAAGTTCAGCACCGCTTTCTCGTTCAGCACCGCGAACAGATTGACTCCCACGTTCATGGCGGAGATGTCAAACGAATAATAGTTGAGGTCGTCGTTACTGCCGTCCCGAAGTCCCGCATTCACGTTCACGGACATCCGGTCACTCACCCGATAGGACAGCGAACCCCGCAGGTTCAGGTCATCACTGGGCAGGTTGGTGGCTTCACCGATCCGTTCCCGCTGCCAGTAGTACACAAACCCGTTTCCTTCCAGCGGCGTATAGCCGTTGGCCGACGCTTCAATGATGCCGGTGGCATTGGCAAACGGATTGTCAACCGTTTCATAGGTTGCCTGAAGGGTGGCTTTCATGTCGCCGTAGCGACCGTCCCAGCGGGCTTTCAGCCGGCTCGATACCGTTTCGGTTTCCCGGTCCTCATAGGTGACATAGGTATTCTCCCGGTCCACCTGTTTGTACCGGTAAGAGAACGTAAACCGGTTGTTTGCGTCCTTCTTGTAATATCCCATCAGCTGTATCAGGGACACGGTCCGGTCATACGCGGAATAACGGACATAATCCATATCCTGTCCGCCGCCTGCGCGGCCGTCCCGCCATGCCGGCAGGTCGATGTAGATGTCATCATTGTCCATCTTGTAGTAGGAAAACAATGCATCCATCTTCAGCTTTTTGCTGAACTTGTGGCGCCAGCGGAAAGAACCGGCCGTGGTGGTCAATTCCAGGTCGGCACCCTTGTTGGTCAGCTTGCTGTAGGAGGCATTCCCCACGATACGGTCTGCATCGGACACGTTGCCGTCCACTCTCACTTCGTGGAGGTAGCGTTCGTTATCGTGGATGTAACCGCTTTCCACAATCTCGCCGCCGAACACCTGGCGGGATCCGAACTCTTCCACATTGCTGCCGTTAACCGGATGCATCGGCAGGTCAATGTAGTACATCGTGGGATCTTCATTGTTCTCAAACTTGGAGTAGGTAAACTTGTAAGATACGTTCACCTTGTTGTTGACCTGTGCGTGAACCTTCGCCCATGCGTCATAGGACACCTGGTCCACTTCCACCGCTTTGCTCTGCACGTGGCAGTTGTCGCAGTGGCTGAGCTGCATGGTCTGGTGATACCCGGACCGGGTCTGGGCCCGGATGCCGAATTCCAGATCACTGGGCATTTCGGTGTCCAGCTGGATGTTGAACACCTGCTTCAGGTCTTCATATACGGTGAAATAGTCCTGGTTCGGACTGTGATCCGTATAGGTGGCCATCTTGCCGCCCGGCGTGTTGGCTTCCGGATTGGTCGTTTCCCGGTACACCATATTGCTCAGGTTGTCATGCCCCAGCTTGTGCATGAACTTGTTGTAACTGGTGGTCGACGTAAACCAGTGGCCCTTGTGAATCACCAGATCCATTTTCATGTCGTTGTTGCTGAAAATGGACAGATCCAGCCGGTATTTCAGATCATCTTTCTGATCCATCATCCGGAGGTTCAGGGTTCCTTCAATGGCGGTCCGTGCCTGGTTGTATTCGGTCACCTTGTTATGGTCTTTCGCCACATCGCTGCCGTGTAAGCCGACTTCCACAAAGTTGGCCGCATCCGGTTTATCACCGGCGACCGCATTCCAGGTAACCAGCGACAAACAGCAGCAGAGGGCAATCATTATTCTTTTCATCTTTCCCCCCTTTCCTTACCTGGTCAGCGTGCCGCCATAGGAACTGATCGCCTGTGACGGCAGATCGCTCCCATGAATCTGGGTGTGGCACTGGGTACATTTCGTCAGGAATGCGCGTTTGCTGCCGTCAGCCGGATTGGTATAGGGACCCCGATCCGGATGATTGGGCGGTACAAACTCGCCTTCATAGTTCGGAATGGCCGTATGGAAGTGCATCTGGTGGCACTGCAGACAGACAAACGGTTCATTTGCCTTCAGCAGATTGTCCGCCACCGCCCCGTGCGGATCATGGCAGATCCCGCAATCTTCCGCAACCGGATCGTGTTCAAACACGAACGGACCGCGATATTGGGCGTGACATTCCAGACATCCTTCGTTCATCCGTTCCGCAAGCAATGTTTCGCTGCCGTCGAACGCATGACAGTCCGTACAGGCCATCTTGCCCTCTTTCACCGGGTGGTGGGAGGGAAGGTACATCTTGGCCTTCACATCCACATGGCAGTTCAGGCAGAGATCGCTCTCTTTCAGCGATCCCTTGTAAGCCGGCTGGTGGACCTTGTGGCAGTCTCCGCAACCGATACCGAACTCGACCACGTGCTGTTCCTTCAGTCCATGGAACACTTCGTTGTGACAGACAAGACAGTTCTTGTCCATCAACAGCGCGTTGTTCTGTGGACCGGCAATCAACGCCGGATCCCCCTCTTCCATGTGCTGCTGCCCGGAGCCGTGACATGCTTCACAGCGAAACCCGTCTCCATCCCGAAAATAAGTGGCATGGAAACTGTTATCGAATGATGCCCCGACTTCGTGACAGTCCGCACAGGCGGCGTCACCGACGAGGTCGCCGTTCGTGCCTGCGTATGCCAGGGACATCATCCCCACCACCGCGGCGAAGAACAGAACCTTCGTCTTTCTCATAAACCTCTCCAATTGGTTTTCAGATGAATAACCGCAGATACACCAATCGCACAACAGACCTCGTGTGAAAAATATAACAATATGATTATTTTCATGCAAGCACAATTTATCACTTTCCAACTTAGCCAAATAACAGAATTAAGAGGTTAAAAATGGAAAGATTCGGGAACTGATACAGCCGCTTGATTTTCTGATCACATTTCGTCTATAGTGGAATGGAAATGTTGACGGAAACGGCCGAACAGTATTACAGAATCCCGGACTGGAGCGCCGGCTATCTCCGGGCAGGCGAGGATGGGGAATTGCGCCTCTACCCCACCAAACAGGACACGTTGCACATCGGGTTGAAAACCCTGACGGACGCCCTGAACCGGGCCGGTCATCATACGCCTGTCAGCATTCACTTCCCCCAGATGCTGGAATTTGCCGTTTCCAAGCTCTGCCGTTCATTCGAGCGGGCAGCCGATGAATTCGGGTACAGCGGCCGGTACGCACCGGTCTATCCGATTAAAGTCAATCAGCTCGCACCTGTGGTGAAGGGGATTCAAACGGCAGGGGAAGAATGGGGAATCGGTCTGGAAGCCGGTTCCAAGGCGGAACTGGCAGCCATCCTCTCGCTTGATGAACAACCACAGCGCATTATCTGTAACGGTTACAAGGATCGGGATTATCTCCGACTGGCCGTTCGGGCCGCGTCCCGCCAGGAAGTATTTATCGTAATCGAGAAATACTCGGAACTGGACGAACTGTTTCATGTCCTGGAAGAGTCCGGAAATACCGGGCTGCCATTGCTGGGAATCCGAGCCCGGCTCCATACCCGGGGCACCGGCAAATGGGAAGAATCCGGCGGGGATTTTGCCAAATTCGGACTCACTGCAGCGGAAATCCTGGCTGCATGTGATCGAATCCGGGAGAGCGGACTCCTGGATAGACTCAAGATGCTCCATGTGCATATCGGTTCCCAGATCACCCATTCCGCCAAGGTCAAGAGCATGGTGTTTGAAGCCGGTATGCTGTACGCCGAACTCTACCGTACCGGCGTGCCATTGACCATCCTGGATTTCGGCGGCGGACTGGGCGTGGACTATGACGGCAGCCGGTCATCCGGCGCGGCCTCCATCAATTACACCATGACCGAGTATGCCAATAACCTGGTCTTTCACCTGAAAGACGTGTGCGCCCAGAAGGATGTTCCCGAACCGGACATTTTTACCGAGAGCGGACGGGCCATGGTGGCGTTTCATGCCATGCTGGTGGTGGATGCCTTTGAGCAGCACTCCCTGTTCAGTCCCATGCCGGTGCTGGACACCGACTGGGACAAGGAAAAGGTGCTGCTGGACCTGAAGGACACCTATGATTCCATCAATACACGCAACCTGTGGGAATATTTCCACGATGCGGTCCATATGCGGGAACAGCTCCACACCCTGTTCAGTATGGGATCCCTGTCCCTGCATGAAAAGGCAGCCGGAGAGCAGATTTTCTGGAACATCGCACGCAAAGCCTTTTCCCTGGCCCATCGGGTGGACAGCCGGCCGGAAGAACTGGAGCGGATCCAGGGCCTGATGGCCACCAAGTATGTCACCAACTTTTCGATCTTCCAGTCCATCCCGGACGCCTGGGCCATCCAGCAGCTGTTTCCCATCGTTCCCCTGCAGCGACTGAACGAGCTGCCCGGTGAACATGCCACCCTGGCGGACATTACCTGCGATTCGGATGGCAAGATCAACCGGTTCGTGGATATGGGACAGAACCGCCAGACCCTGCGCCTGCACAGACTCAAGGATCAACGCTACTATCTGGGCGTTTTCCTGACCGGTGCCTATCAGCAGACCATGGGCAATCCGCACAACCTGTTCGGAAGACCGGACAGTCTGTTTATCCGGGTAACCGGAACCGACACGTTTGAAATCGAACAGGTCATTCCGGGAGACAAGGTACGGGATCAACTGGAACGACACGGGTTCGACCCCGAAACCTTCACGGAGAACTGGGGACCGGATACCGGGCGCACCATACTGGACAGTTCCACCTACCTGGACCGGGTTCCCGCATCAGACACATCCCCCGGCAGCGTCCCCATTACTGTGGTATACCGGATTCCCCAGCTGGATTGCGACCGATGCCGGATGGATCTGGAAGGATTACTGGCGGACCTGCCCATGGTGAGTGCATACAGTATTTCCGGGGACCGGGCACGCATCTCGGTGCCCAATGCGGATACGTTCCCTCATCTGGAAGCCATCCTGAAAGACGCAGGGTTTGACACCATTGAGGATCCGGACCGTGTGGACGGATAGCCACTGTCATCTGGAGGCACTCTCCCCTGACACCATTAGAGAAGCACGACATGCCGGTGTCGGAAACATGCTGATTCCCGGCGTGACGGGAATGAATCCTGCCGCACGTCAACTGGCGGGACAGGATCCGCAGATTCACATCGCCGCCGGATGGCATCCCCTTTTTCTGGAAAAATCACCCCGGGAAACCGGAACACGACTGAACCGCATCCTGGATCAGGCACCCGAAATTGTCGCCATTGGCGAAATCGGACTGGACTACTGGGAATCGGACCGTCATGCCAGGGCCCAGCAGGAAGCGCTGCGCATCCAGCTGGAAATCGCGCGGAACCGGTCTCTGCCCGTCCTGATCCATTTGCGAAAGGGTTTTGACGATTTTCTGGCCATCGCCCGTGAATTTTCCGATATCCACTTCATCATGCACATGTATGGCGGATCAGCGGAATATGCCCGCCAGCTGCTGAAACAGCTGGATGATGTCCGGTTCTCCTTCGGCGGGCCGGCTACGCGGAAAAACGCCCGTCATGCACATGAGACATTGCGCATGCTGCCGGTGGACCGCATACTGCTGGAAACTGACGCACCCGATCTGCCGCCTCCGGGAATGAAAAGCCCCAACGTACCGGCCAATTTGCCCGTCATCGGAAATCGGATCGCAGAAATCCTGGATTTGCCGGCTGAAAAACTGGCCCGGCAGACAACGGCCAATGCCGGTGAGGTATTCCAATGGAACGATTTGAACGCCTGAAACTGCTGATCGGGGACCGGGGGCTCGAAAAGCTCGCCGCTTCCAGGGTACTGGTAGCCGGTCTCGGCGGCGTCGGTTCATTCTGTGCCGAGGCGCTGGTCCGGTGCGGTATTGGCACCATCGGTGCATTGGATGGTGACGTGTCGGAACCCACCAATCTGAACCGTCAGCTGTTCGCACTGGAATCGACCATGTCCCAGCCCAAAACGGATTCATTTGCAGCGCGCGCCCGTGAGATCAACCCGAAGGCGCAGGTGGAAACCTGGCATCTCCGCCTGAACCGGGAAACCTTCCAATCGGTGGGTATCGAAGGGTACGACGTGGTGGCGGATTGTATCGACGCACTGGTACCCAAACTGAACCTGATTCTGTACTGCCTGGAACAGAATATTCCGGTGGTGGCGTCCACCGGCGCCGGCTTCAAACTGGACCCGACCCAGATTGCTGTGGGGTCCATCTGGGACACCCGCATCGATCCCCTTGCTCACCGGATGCGGAAGAAATTGCGCCAGTGGGGGTACGGCAATCGGGACTTCCCCGTGGTCTATTCCCGGGAACATCGTCCGGAAGGGGTAAACCGCGGGGAAACCATCGGATCCATTGTGACCGTAACCGGCACGTTCGGACTGACCGTAGCCGCAGAAGTCCTTCAGATTCTGTTGGCAGACCTCATGGACGCCTGAGCCCGGTTTATTGTCCAATTTTTAGCCATCTCTTGTGAAATCGGACGCAAGCTAACTGTTTTTTCTGGAAGGGACTT
>DAINNF010000093.1:0-10396 GCA_036736005.1 Acidobacteriota bacterium | reverse complement strand
ATACTTCAGGTCAACCGCCGCCAACCAGTCCGGATTCAGTTTCTTTTCATAAGACAGGCTGGTCCGGAATACATACGGATTCTGGAAGCCCGGTTCAAAGACGAATACATCCGGGGGATACGGGTTTTCCGGGTCCAGTTCGCTGGGAGAAATCCGGTCATAGATATCTTCCGGGAACAGAGGGTCACCGGGCCGGAATCCGATCCGGATCACGTTGATACCGTTGGTCAGCACAGCGTTGGCCACCAGCAGAGAAGGCGTACGGTGATGGAAATAACCGGCGCCGAACCGGATCAGGTCGGTGCCTTCGCCGGTAATATCATACGTCATCGCAATGCGCGGATCCAGGTCGCCCTGGCTGGGCACTTCCTGGAGACCCAGTGCAGCCAGTTCCGGGTTGGCATTCTGAATGTCATCGAAGCTGGAATACTGATACCGGACACCGGCATACAGCAGCAGCTTGTCATTGAACTGCCAGTTGTCTTCCAGGTACAGGGAATATTCATCCCCGTCATAAACGGCCGCGCCGTTCACCGGAGAGAAGGCCTGCACATATTCGGTACCGTAGTTAAAGTCTGCATCAGCACCGTTTTCCATAAAGTCGATAAATTCAGGGTATCCCCCACGGAACGTGAATGCGCCGCCACCATACCGGAAGAAGCCGTCATCATAAGTATACTGGGCATAACGGAAACCGGCTTTCACCGTGTGGTCACCGTTGATCCAGGTAAAGTCATCCATGATTTCCAGCATATCTTCATCCAGCCAGTTGGGCAGGAACTGGTTCTGACCGAATACGGCGTCATAATAGCCGATGGTAACTTCCGGATAATCGGTGAAATTGGCTGCCCGGGGACGTTCTTCCTTGGACCACTGGATACGGAACTCATTGAACATGGTATCGGACAGAATAGAAGTGACTTCACCCACGATAGAGGTGGAATCATCCTTTTCCAGACCGTTACCGGTCACACCGGTGGTCAGATAGGTACTGGTACCGTTCACCGCTTCAAATTCCTGGCGGTTGATACGCAGAGATGCACGATGAACATCGTTGATCTGCCAGTCCAGTTTCAGGAAATACACGTCATTGTCTTCGGTCGTGGGCCATGTGCCTTCGTTGGCTGCAACGATATCCGGGAACATGGCTGCAAAATCATCATAACCGTATGCATTACGATCGAATTCGTTGTACAGTGAACTGTCTTCCCGCTGGGCATCGTATGCGAAGAAATACCACAGCTTGTCCTTGATGATCGGACCGGACAGGGTGAAACCGAACTGGTCACGGCTGAAGTCCTGAAACGGCTGATGCTCTGAAATATACTCATTGGGCTGACGGGACGCCTTCATGCCTTCATCCGTCTTGAACCAATGGGCCGTTACATGGAAGTCGTTGCCACCGGACTTGGTAACCGCGTTGATGATCAGACCGGCCGCATCGCCATACTGGGCGGAATAGCCGTTGGAGATCACGTTGAATTCTTTAATGGTTTCCTGGGAAAACGTGAACGGAATCCGTGTGGAACCGCGCTGTTCACCAAAGAAGGTGGAGTTGTAGCCCGCACCGTCAATCGTCAGGTTGTTCATGATCCCGTAGGTGCCTTCACCGGCAATTCTGGATCCGTCTGCCTCATTGACACCGGGGGTCAGCATGACAAAGTCTTTGAAGTCGCGGCCCAGAACCGGCAGGTTTTCAATATACTGTTCCCCTACCTGGGACATGACGTCCACTTTCTGGGTCTCGATCAACGGGGACTCTGCCGTGACCACAATGGTCTCTGCCAGCTTCTCCGTCTTCAATTCAATGTCATAAACCAGCACGTCATTCAGCTTCAGGTTCAGGTCCTTGGCTGAATACGTGGCAAAGCCCGGCAGTTCCGCCTGGATGGTATACTCACCCAGCGCAAGAAGAGGAGCTCTGTACTTTCCGTCCTCGTTGGTCACCACGGTACGACGGGTACCCTGCGTCTGGTGAATCAACGTCACCGTAACGCCGGGAAGGGGTGTACCGGATTCGTCCAGCACCTTACCGCTGATTGTTCCTTTGGTGGAGCTCTGCGCCATCGCAGTCATTCCACACAGCAGGAAACCGACCAGCAGTATGACAATCTGCTTTCTCATTCACGACCTCCTTTAAGATTCGCAAATTACCGCCTAATAAAAAAAAGACCTCTCCTGTTCTAACCGTTCCGCCCGTGACAGAGTAGTGCCGGAATCGTACCCTTCTGACGTGGCACGAAATATACCCACCTCTGTATTGTGACAGTTAGGGCATGTACGGTAGATACCTGAGTCCATAGTAAAACAATTATAACAGAGTGAAAAATCGGCTGTCAAAAGCAAATGGTGTAAAGAATCGGTAAGATCGTCACCCGCTACCTGTACCGGATCGCGGGCCTTGATAATGCTGAGAAACGGACGGTCAAACATCTGCTGAAGGCCCCCTTCCAGGCGGAGCTTTCGCTTCAGTTCAACCGGTTTGTCCGATGGAAGGCAGCCATCGTGGGAATAGTAAACGGCTGCTTCCGCAATGTCTCCGTTGAGAATGCGGGACGCATAATATGGCTGGAACTTGAGGTCCAGTCGGGCAAACCGGTAAGCCGCCTGTCCCTGATCGGCCGTTCCCAGCACCATGGGAAGACGACGGCTTTCGGCGGTTCGATGAACCAGTTGACGGATTTCTTTCATTCGTTGAAGAGCCCACTTGTATCGGGATTCCCCTTCATCCAAATCACCGTCCTTCATGGTTCTGACCAGTTCATTGAGACCGCAGACACCCACGACACACTCTGCTTCAGCCGGTTTGAACCCCAGGTGGATCAGTATGTCCATCGGTCCATCCGGTCGCACCGCGCAAAGTTTCTCCAGGAACACACGCTTCTGCGCAAAGATGGACGCGGCCTTCTCCACCAGGGACCGACCTTCGGCTTCCAATGGAGAGTCCTCGATGATGGACCGGATTCCAAGACCCGGCAGATTCAACGTTACCGCTTCCAACGTAAACTGATGGCCTTCGGCGGATTCAGGCGCCAATGTCAGATAGGGAGACGGAAACCAGGCATCCCGTGAAGCGGTGACCTGGACATTGGTTATCATCTCCTGTTCCATCATCCGGATCACTTTCCCTGTCATGCCCGGATCCGACAGGGCGAAAACGGTACGCGCCGCCATCGGCGAACAACTGAATGCCGAGCGGCTGCGGATCAATTGCTGAATGAGTTCCGCACACTGATCGTCTGTAGCGCCCAGTGACCGGAAAGCATCTTCCAGTCCATGCCAGGATACCCGTCTGCCCACAGCCACACGAAGTAACGAGTCCAGTTTCAGAATGTTCTGCATCAACCCCTCGGGTGAGCGGGGGCAACGGATAACTGTGTTTCCGGCACTCATCCCCAGCTTGACAACCAGACGGGCATCCACCGCAGCCATATATGGTCTGTCGGGAGATGAGATTCCATGAATATGAAGTCTCCCTTCCAGATGAGGTCGATGGAGATTGACAGGGAAAACATCACTGAGTGCATATTGACGCTTCATCGTCTCTGCCATCAGCGCTCCCGAAACAGCCGCAGTTCCTGACATATCCGATTGAACAGCAGGAGGAAAACGCATCAGAAAGCCCGCATCATGAAGGGACAGGCCGAGACGACGGTTCCGGTCACGGGCCTTTTCAAACCGATGTTCAATCAGTTTCGCATTCACCAGCTCCCGCACCAGTTCGGAAGTGACAACTTTGATCCCGGAGGAAAAAATGATGGACTGAATCTCTTCGCTGATCTGATCCGCAAGGCGATAATCAATGCCCGTTTCGTTTACCAGGACGGCTACAATCCGGGTACGGTCCCAGGGATTGATATCTTCATCGGTCGTATGAACAAATATGGACTCATCCTGAAACCGGTGGGCGAAAAGGCGTCGTTCGTCTTTCTTCATACGGATTTACCGGCAAACAGGTCCTTTACCCGGTCCCACAACGAAGGGGTGTCATCTCCGATCTCACGAAGCCGTTCAAACAGTTCGCGCTGCTCATCCGTCAGCGAACGTGGGGTTCGAACAACCACCTCGACCATCAGCGAACCCACGTGCGAACTGTTCACCCGTGGAAACCCCTCCCCTTTCAGTTCCAGAACGGTACCCGACTGGACACCGGCAGGGATATTGAGCGTGCGCTTTCCACCCGGAGCCGGCACCTCGGTCTCCATGCCCAGGGCTGCATCTGCGAATGACACCGGCAACTGAATTCTGACATCCGATCCGACCCGTTGAAAGATCGGATGTTCCTTCACCCGCAACACAATATACAGATCGCCATGGGAACCGCCCTGCAAACCGGCTTCTCCCCCTGCAGCCACCCGCAATGTATCACCGTCATCCACGCCGGCCGGAATTTTGACTGTCACTTCCTTCTCTTTCAGCGTCCGACCCTGACCGTCACATGCCCCGCAGGGCTTCTCAATAATCATGCCATCGCCACCGCAGGTGGAACAGGTCCGTGACATGGTAAAGAAGCCCTGACGATAATGAACACTGCCACGACCACGACAGGTGGGACAGGCCGTCTTATCGCTTCCCGGTTCCGCCCCTGTACCACCGCAGGCATCACAATGATCGTTCCGTTTCAGTCGAATCGTCTTTTCACTGCCTGAATAGGCCTCTTCAAAACTGATAGCGAGAGAATATTGCAGGTCGTTACCCCGCGTTCGTGATCGACCGCGTGAGCCGAATCCGCCACCGCCGCCGAAAAACGCATCAAAAATATCCGTAAATCCGGAAAAGATATCGTTGATGTCATAGTCCATGTCACTCTGTGAAAGACCACCGTGACCAAACCGGTCATAGCGGGCACGCTTTGAGGAATCACTCAGCACGGCATAGGCTTCAGCCAGCTCCTTGAATTTTTCCTCGGCATGATGATCATCCGGGTTCCGGTCCGGATGGTATTGTACAGCCAGTTTCCGATAAGCAGTTTTGATTTCCTGGGCAGTGGCTGACCGCTGTATGCCCAGTACTTCATAGTAATCCCGTTTCTTCATAGAACTCCGTGCTCTCAGCTGTCGACAGTCATACGATCAGATTCGGTGGTCCGCTTCACTCTTCCTTCATGTCGGACATGGTCATGCCATACAGCAGGATCTCACCCAGTTTTCGCGAAACCTTCTGTAATTCATCATAAGCTGCCTTGATGGGCTCGATCTCATTGGCTTCCATGGCTTCCTGCGCCATGGTGAGGGCTTTTCTCATTTCATCTGCCTGTGCCGGCGGTAGCTTTCGGCCATGTTCCCCGAACGATTTCTCGGTAGAACTGAGCAGGCCTTCCAGGTTGTTGCGGGCCATGACCAGCGTCTTGATCCGCATTTCCTCTTCCTTATGCTCCGCAGCATTGGCAATAATATTCTGGATCTCTTTTTCCGTCAACCCGCTGGTGGGCCGGATCTTGATGGACTGGGACTTTCCGCTGTCCTGGTCCATGGCACTGACATTCACGATGCCGTTTGAGTCGATCTCAAACACCACTTCAATTCGCGGTACACCCTTCGGTGCAGGTGGAATATCCACAAGATCAAATCTGGCCAGGGAGAAGTTGTTTTCCGCCAGTTCACTTTCCCCCTGCAGAATATGAACTTCTACCTTCTTCTGATTGTCCACCACGGTGGTAAAGATCTGGCTGGCCTTTGTCGGAATGGTGCTGTTTCGTTCAATCAGTTTCACAAACAGCCCGCCCTTGGTTTCCAGTCCCAGTGACAGCGGCGTAATATCCAGCAGGACGATGTCTTTCACCTCACCGCTGAGGATACTGCCCTGCATAACCGCTCCGATACCCACCACCTCATCCGGGTTTACGTCATGCCGGGGGTCCTTACCGAAGAACTCCGCCACCCGCTCACGAACGATCGGTGTACGGCTCTGACCGCCGACCAGCAGAATATGATCCACGTCTTCCTTATTCAATCCGGCCATTTTCATTGCTTCTTCACATGGCGGCAGTGTTCGACTGACCAGATCACCTACGAGATTGTAGAATTCCGCCCGTGTCAGTGTTCCGATAAAATGCTTGGGACCCGCTTTGTCCGCAGCGATAAACGGCAGGTTGATTTCGGTCTCCATGACAGAAGACAGCTCGCACTTGGCTTTCTCGGCCGCTTCCTTCAACCGCTGCAGGGCCATTTTATCTTCAGTCAGATCAATATTGTTTTCTTTCAGGAACTTGTCGACAATCCACTCAATAATGCGCCGGTCAAAATCGTCTCCACCGAGGAACGTATCTCCGCTGGTGGACAGGACCTCGAATACCCCTTCGTCAATGTCCAGAATCGAAATATCAAACGTACCACCACCCAGGTCGTATACAGCCACTTTGCCCCGAAGGCTGCCCATGTCATAGGCGAGGGAGGCCGCGGTAGGCTCGTTGATGATCCGGAGTACTTCCAGTCCGGCGATGGTTCCCGCATCTTTGGTAGCCTGACGCTGGGCATCGTTGAAGTACGCCGGAACCGTGATGATGGCCTGATTGATTTCGGAGCCGGTATACTGCTCGGCATTTTCCCGCAACTCGGTCAGAATCATCGCCGACAGCTCCTGCGGCGAATACTGACGACCCATAATCTCCACCCATGCATCTCCATTTTCAGCTTGGACCACGGAATATGGCAACGTTTTCAGCATGGTGTTGACTTCCACAGAGTCAAACTTGCGTCCCATCAGCCGTTTGATGCCGAACACCGTATTCTGGGGATTGGTGATCGCCTGCCGCCGTGCGATATGGCCCACCAGGATTTCCTTCTTGTCGGTAAATCCGATAACCGAAGGGGTTATTCGGCTGCCCTCTTTGTTGGGCACGATTACAGGTGACTGGTTTTCAAAAATGGCCACACAACTGTTGGTGGTCCCCAGGTCGATACCCAGAATGTAGCTCATGATTCATTCTCCTCAGTGGTGACGGGCGCTTCATCTTCCGCCTCGTCCGTTACCGGTTCGCTCGGTCGGGTTCCAACTTTGACCCGGGCCGGTCTCAGCAACCGGTCCCTCAACTTGTATCCTTTTTGAAACACTTCCAGTACCGTATTCTCGGGGACCTCAGTCGTTTCCTCCCGCATCATGGCCTCGTGGTAGAAAGGATCAAACGGTTCCCCTTCCGGGTTGATTTCAGACAGCCCTTCTCCCCGGAGGATTTCTTTCAAATGACGCGCAATCAACTTCATGCCTTCATAAAATGAGTGGTGGTCGGACAGTTCCGGTTCAACCGCCAGGGCCCGATCGAAGTTGTCCAGCACATCCAGCAGCCCGCCCAGGACGGAAGCCGTCCCATAGCGCACGGCTTCTTCCTTTTCCCGTTCGGTCCGTTTTTTGAGATTTTCGAATTCGGCCATTTTGCGCAACAGTGTCTCTTTCAGGCCGCGATTCTCGGACTCCAACTGGTTGACCCGGGCCTTCAGACTTCCGATGACTTCTTCGGTTGACATTTCTCCGCTGAATGCTGCTTCCCGATCGTCACCATTCTCGATCTCACTGTCCTCATCCAGCTCCATCACATCATCTTCCGGTTTCCCTTCAGGTTCCAGTACCGGACCCGGCTCTTCAATCACATCCGGAGATGCGTCGTCCTCTACGGTGCCCTTTTCCTGTTCCGGATGAATGATTTCTTCCGATTCGGGTTTCTTGTCCTTGCCCATGAACACCACTCCTTAATTTATTCCAAATGTTATCTATTCATTTCGTTGCATACTACGACTGATTATGGTCCCCATGAGGCTTTCCGTCAACAACTTCATGGTTCCCATGACCCGGCGATAGTCCATACAGATCGGGCCCAGAATGCCGAATGCACCCTTGGTCCCGCTCCCGATTCCATACGGGGAAACCACCATGGAAAAGTCCACATCGGCCAGGTCACCCCCCAGAAAAACCGTCACATCGCGGTCCAGGCAGGCGCTGATCAGTTCTACCATCCTGTGTTTTTCCTCCATGCTGGCTACCAGTTCCCGGATTCGGGCACGGTCTCCGCTGTCCAGTTGGGTAAACAGATTGGACATGCCCCGGACGACCAGTTCCTCCTCGTCCTGTTCCAGACGTGTCACATAGCGGTAGGCCGTATCCAGTATTCTTTTCGCCGTCTGGTTCAACTGGTCTACCCTGTCTTTCATCAGCCGGATCAGCTCCGCCCGAATTTGAAAAAGTGTTTTTCCATAGCAATGCCGGTTCAGATAGTTGGCCACTGCCGTGAGTTCCTCGTATGAAACCGGCCGGTCCATTTCCACCAGGACCTGACGGTACAGATTGCTGCGGGACACAAGGATTGCCAGCACTTTTCTGTCCGAAAGGCGGACGAACTCAATCCGGTTCAATGACAGCGAAACCGTATCCGGAAACAACAGCAGGGACACGCAGCCGGTCTCGTCCTTGAGAAAATCCAGGTACTGCATGAGTAGTGACCGGGTATCTTCAATAATACCGGTGGCCTGATTCAGCACTTCCCGGCTCTCGGCAGGTGCCTGCAGACAGCCGTATGCGGACACCAGCCGGTTGACGTAGAATCGGTAGCCGGCTCTGGACGGTGCCCTTCCGGACGAGCTGTGCGGTTTTTCCAGGTAGCCGGTATCTTCAAGTTCATGAAGTGTATTGCGAATGGTGGCAGAAGAGAGCGGTTTCCCGTTCTCGGTATACGTGGCTGCAACCGCAGCCGAGCTGACCGGTTCCCGTGTTGCGATAAACCGCTCCACAACCGCGGTCAGAATGTTTTCCTGCCTCGAGGTCAACTCCGTCATCTTTTTTGACATCCTACCCAATCCATATAGACTACTGGACGTATTGTACCAGACTGCCCTCGCGGGGGAAAAGTCCTAAAAATCGTCCGAAACCCTGATATTCAGGCCTCTTTCCCCTTGAATCAGTCCCCCTGTTGGAGGGAATTTCGTCCGTATTTCCGACGAACCCGGTCCATCACCCGGTAAGCCGACATCAGTGCCCGGTCCTGCCGATCAAGGGTAACCGGCAGACTGCCATGATCCGGCAACAGATTGAACAACCGGACACCGGTCAGACGAACAGGCGCGTCCAGAATATCCGCTTTGTCAAACAGGCGCATGGCCAGTTGCACCACATCACGGTCATAAATCAACTCCTGGCGCGTCAGATGTTCCTCCCGGGACTGGAAGTCATGATACCGGACACGGACTGATATCCCGGTTGCCTTCAACTGATAACGGCGCAACCGCATGGCCACCTTCCGGCACAATCCCCGCAGAATCGCTTTGATCGCCGTACGGTCCTCCATGTCTTTATCCAGCGTCTGCTCGGAAGAAATGGATTTGGGATACGGGTTTTCCAACGGGCGGGTCAGCATCAGCCGGGACCAGAACACCGGGTCCCGCCTCACCAGGTCCGCTACCGTTCGAACCTCCAGGTAGCCCAGATAAGCGGTGGTCATGCGGCCCACGCCGGGCAGCAACGACAGTTTGTGGTCGTAGAGAAAACCGGTCTCCTCTCCCGGCAGGATCATACAGATACCATTCCGTTTGGCCAGTTTGGAAGCCAGTTTGGCAATCAGGGGAAACCGGGACACACCGATGGAACAGGGTACACCCACCTCCCGCCGGATCCCCTCCTGCATCATGGCGGCGATCCGCATCGGCGCCCCCCACAACCGCAGTACCCCGCTGAGATCCACCACGGCCTCATCCACCGACAGGACCTGAACATCCGGAGAGACATCCTCCAGAACCTGCATCACACGGCGGGACATGGCTTCATAAAACAGATGGTCCGGCGGAACAATGATCAGGTTGGGACAGCGTTGTTTCGCTTCCAGAATGGACGTTCCCGACCGGATTCCGTATGGCCGCACTTCGTAGGAAGCCGCCGCCACCACACCGAGCCGTTCACCCCGACCGCCGCCAACCACCACCGGTTTCCCCCGCAGATGAGGCTTCCGGGTCAACTCCGCCGACACAAAAAAGGCGTCCATATCCACATGAGCGTAGAGAGAATCCACGCCTTTCAGCATATGGTCCGCCGGAGCACAGATCTGTTGACGTCGATTACCCGTTGCTTTTGAATGGTCCAGATCGTATCTCAACGCACCCCCCTTCCCCTCTGCACTCTCACTCCTACTCCTACCCCCACTGCCACGGGCCGAGAATTTTTGCGGCCGCGCCACACTCCCGCGGCTGTGCAGCTTTTCACCAGGACAAGGCGCGGTGTGACGAGCGAGCGCAGCGTACATCAAAACGGGTACGTGAGCATCGCGAGTCACGCCGGAACGCAGTAGTGGTGGAAAGAAGCCAGCCGCCCAATCAATATTTGCGGATGATACCGACGACCACCCCCTGTATTTCTATTTCCTCCATCCGTACCCGCACCGGCTTCATCGCCTTGTTGGCCGGGATCAGCACCGCCA
>DAINNF010000092.1:0-10398 GCA_036736005.1 Acidobacteriota bacterium | reverse complement strand
CATTTCAGATTGTGCCGGCAGGACGGAAAGCGGGAAGAGACGGCGATATTTCCCTGTCATCCCTGACCATGCGTCTCGACCGCCGGGCTGAGTGGAGACAGATCTTCGATGAAAGCTGGCGAATGGTTCGGGATCAGTTTTACGATCCCAATCTCCATGGCGTAGATTGGGAACACATGAAACAGAAATACGGCCGGCTGATTGATTATTGCCAGACCCGGTCCGATGTCAATCGGGTGCTGCTCCAACTGGTGGGTGAACTGAACGCGTCCCATCAGGGAGCGCGCGGGGGAGACATGGAGCAGCCGGAGCAGGTTCGCATCGGCGCGCTGGGTGCGAAGCTGGTGCCGGACAGGTCCGGATTTTACCGGATTGAGAAAATCTACAGGGGCAATCCGTTCTATTCACAGTACCGGGCACCGCTGGACAAACCATACCTGAAGGTGGCGGAGGGCAACTATCTGATTGCGATCGACGGCAATCCGGTTGATGTGGCAAAAGACTACCGGAATTACCTGCTGAACACGGTGGGGCGTACAGTCACCCTCACCATCAATGACAAAGCCGAGAAGAAGGGTGCCTGGAATATCCGGGTGGAACCGGTCGGTTCGGAATACCGTCTGCGCTATCTGGACTGGATTGAGTCCAACCGGAAGCTGGTGGACGAGAAATCCAACGGGAAACTGGGATATATCCACCTGAACTATATGACCGGGGACCAGCTGGCCAAATTCATGACCTACATTCAGGCCTATTTCGATAAGGAGGGTCTGATTCTGGATGTCCGGTTCAACGGCGGCGGCGGGATTGATCCGCAGCTGATCGATTACCTGGAACGACGGCAGTATCAGGTCACCCGGTTTCGCGGGTCCGTGGATATGCCCCGCCCCTCCGACCTGTTCCGCGGGAAGGTGGCGGTGCTGTGCAACGAGCACTCCTATTCCGATGCCGAGGTATTTCCCAACGCTTTCAAAGTGCGGGGACTGGGCAAATTGATCGGCGTTCCCACGCTGGGTTTTGTGATCGCCGTGGGCGGATATGATCTGATTGACGGTGGCATGATCCGCAGGACGCACACCGGGTTGTGGGATGTGAACGGCAACCAGCTGGAAAGCCGTGGTGCCATTCCGGACATCATTGTGGAAAACAATCCCAATGATCTGGCGAAGGGCATTGATGCCCAGTTGAACCGGGCCATTGAATACCTGATGGGCGAAATTGCCAAAGGTCCGGTATTCCCTGAAGTGAAAACGGAAATCGCTCCCCGCTGACGAGGGGCATGTTCGGATGTGATTGGAGGGGGGTTGTTCCCCCTCTTTTCGTGTTCGAAGCGCGACCTGTTTGATGGTACAATGAATTGCAAGTCTGTCGTGCGAATCTCGTCTGTGTCTGATGAACCAGGAACTATTCGAACCATTCGGGTGGATTGTCACCCGGTTACCCGATTCTGATAAGGGAGGACACATGTTTCGACCGGATTTGAAAGTCTGGATGAACGGCAAATTCATCAACCTGGAGGACGCCAAGGTCAGCGTGCTGGTACACGCGCTCCATTACGGCTCCTCGTTTTTTGAAGGCATCCGATGCTACAAGACCAAGCAGGGACCGGCCGTGTTCCGTCTGCAGGAACATACCGACCGGCTGTTCAATTCGGCCAAAATGTACCGGACCGAACTGCCCTACACACGCGAAGAAATCAACCAGGCGATTCTGGACACCATCAAGGCCAACAACATGGAATCCTGTTATATCCGGCCGCTGGTATACCGGGGGTTCAAATCACTGGGAGTGAACCCGTTCCCCTGCCCGGTGGAAGTGATGATTGCGGTCTGGGAATGGGGTGCCTACCTGGGTGAAGAAGCTCTGGAAAAAGGGGTTAATGTCAAGATCAGCACCTGGAACCGGATTGCACCCAACACCATGCCGGGCATGGCCAAGGCGGGTGCCAACTACATGAACTCCCAGCTGATCAAGATGGAAGCCATCGTGGATGACTATGATGAGGGGATCAGCATCAACACAGCCGGCTATGTGGCCGAAGGGAGCGGAGAGAACCTGTTCCTGGTGAAAGATGGAACCATCTATACTCCACCTTACAGCGCTTCGGTGCTGCCGGGGATTACCCGGGATTCGGTGATCCGGATCGCGGAATCGTTCGGATATACCGTTCGAAAGACAAATATTCCCCGGGAATGGCTGTATATCGCCGATGAGCTGTTCTTCACCGGAACAGCGGCTGAAATCACCCCCATCGCATCGGTGGACCGGATCACAGTGGGTGCCGGCCGACGGGGCCCCGTTACCGAGAAGATCCAGAAATATTTCTTCGAAATTCTCAACGGCGAACGGACGGACGAATACGGCTGGCTCACCCCGGTGGTATAAGGCCAGACAGAAACAATCGATTGGATTTTTACGGGGGCGCTGTGAAGGCGCCCCTTTTTTGTGTGCGGGTCAGCAAATCAGGTGTATAAGCAAATGACTATGCTTTTCAAAACCGGTCCCATCGTGTATGGTGGTTCCGTGTCTTTATATAGAGGATGAGGAGGCATTATGCGAGGAGAACTGAAATGGATTGCCTGGGAGACCACGCCCCGCTGTAATCTGTCGTGCATCCACTGCCGGTCATCATCGACCATGCATCTGCCCGAACCGATGGATACGAAGAAGGCGCTCTCTGTTCTCGATAAAATAAACGAGTTCTGTCAACCGGTGGTGGTGTTGTCCGGTGGTGAGCCGTTGCTGAGGCCCGACATCTATGAGCTGGCCCAGTACGGGACGGACCTGGGTTTCCGGATGTGTATGGCGACCAACGGTACGCTGGTGGACGATGAACACTGCGAAAACATGAAACGGACCGGCATCCGGATGGTGTCCCTGAGCCTGGACGGCAGTTCGGCGGAGGTCCATGACAATTTCCGCAACCACCCGGGGGCTTTTGACGGTGTCATGCAGGCGATCGAGCGGCTGAACCGCTATGAAATCCCGTTCCTGATCAATTCGTCCTTCACCAAACGCAACCAGGACGATATTGAAAAGACGTACAAGCTGGCGAAGGAAATGGGGGCCCAGGCCTGGTATATGTTCATGATCATTCCCACCGGCCGCGGGGAAGACGTGATGGCGGAACTGATCGACAACGAGGATTATGACGAAATTCTCCGCTGGCATTACCGGCTGGAACAGCAGGAAAACGAGATTCTGGTGCGGCCCACTTGTGCGCCTCACTATTACCGGATTTTCATCGAAGAAGCACAGAAGGAAAACAAGTCCGCCAAACGGCGCAACCTGACTTTCTCCACCGGTGCCAATAAGGGTTGTGTGGCGGGTCAGACGATCTGTCTGATCCGGTCCGACGGTGAAGTACTGCCCTGTTCCTATTTCCCGGTTTCCGGCGGCAATATTTTCGAGCAGTCCCTGGAAGACATCTGGCATTCCAAACTGTTTACAGAAATGCGGGATTATGACAGCTACAAGGGCAAATGCGGGGCGTGCGAATTCCGCGGCGTGTGCGGTGGCTGCCGTGCCCGTGCCTATGCTATGACGGGAGACTATATGGATCCGGAACCGTTCTGCAGTTATGAACCGGGACAGCTGAAGAGCAAGAGCTGAACGAGAACCCCGGGCAGCAGCTTTCGGGATACTGTTTGCCCCCATTCCAACCATAATGGTAAGCTAATGCGGACCCGGAAAGCCCGGGCCCGTTGATCAGTTGAAAAGAGGAGAACCCATGACGACAAAGCCCATGCTGGCGGCATTAAAAGGACAGCAGCCGGACGTTCCTCCGGTCTGGATTATGAGACAGGCGGGACGGTACCTGCCGGAATACCGGGCGGTCCGTGCCCAGCACACGTTCCTGGAAATGTGCATGAAACCCGAGGTGGCGGTGGAAGTGACCCTGCAGCCGATCGAGTTGTTTGACTTTGACGCCTCCATCATGTTCTCGGATATTCTGGTGCCCTGCATGCCCATGGGCCTGGATCTGGATTTCGTGGAAGGGAAGGGTCCGGTGTTCGCGAATCCGGTCCGGACCCATGAACATGCGGAACAGCTGAACGTGGACGGTGTGGCGGATGAGCTGGGATACGTGTACGAAATCCTCGGCATGCTGAAACGCTACCTGCCGGAGGAAAAGACCCTGATCGGTTTTTCAGGGGCACCGTTTACGCTGGCCTGCTATATGGTGGAAGGGAGCGCATCCCGCAACTATACCCTGCTGAAATCCATGATGTACAACGATCAGCGGACATTTGAACTGTTGATGGAAAAGCTGACGCAGGTGCTGGAAGGCTATCTGGAAAAACAGATCCAGGCGGGTGCGGATGTGCTGCAGTTGTTTGACACCTTTGCCGGAATTCTTTCTCCGTTTGATTATGATCGGTATGTGTTTCCCTACGTGAAGCGGATTCTCCACACACTGAAGACCAATCATCCGGACGTTCCCCTGATCTACTTTGCCAAGGGCGGTTTCCCGCTGTTCCCGCGTCTGAAAGAGCTGGATGCGGATTGCCTGGGCGTGGACTGGACCGTATCTCTGACGGAAGCTGCAGCCCGCCTGGACAACCGGTTCATCCTGCAGGGCAACATGGACCCGGTAACGTTATTCGGTGGAAGTGACGTAATTCGGCGTGAGGCAAAGCGCGTACTGGGGGAGGGCCGCAATATCAAGGGTCATGTGTTCAACCTCGGCCATGGCATCCTGCCTGAGACCCCGGTGGAGAGCGTCCGGACCCTGCTGGAGGTGATCCGGTGCAACGAATCGTCATCCTGAGTGACTACGGCGGGCCGGTTACGCAAACCGAAGTCACACCGTACCTGTACAACCTGTTTTCCGATCCCCGCATTCTGTCTGTGCCGGGGTTTGTCCGTAAGCCCCTGGCTTTTCTGATTTCCAGGCTGAGGGCGCGAAAAGCGAAGAAGATTTACGGGATGATTGACGGTTCTCCGGTCAACCGGACGGTTTCGGAAATCTGCCGCAGTTTGAATGACGAACAGGGCAATCTCCGTTTTGTGCCCGGATTTCAATATATCCGACCATTTCTGAAGGATGTGGCCCGTGGGATGGAAATAACCGGAGGCGCACTGGTGTTGCCCACCTTCCCCCACGATTCATTTTCCACATACGGGTCTGTCCGGGATGCGGTCCGACACGCGCCGGCGACACGGGTGGCGGCTCCTTATTATAATGATGGACGCTTTATGGATCTGCTGGCTGATTCGGTGCGAAAAACACTGGAAGACTGGAAACCGCATGACTGTGTCATCCTGTGCACCGCTCATTCCGTGCCGGTATCCTATGTCAAGCGGGGTGATGTCTACATTGACCAGGTAACCGGGCAGGTGGAACTGCTTCGGAAACGGTTGCCGGGTTACGACATCCAGTTGTCCTACCAGAGTCCGCTGGGTCCCGTGGAATGGGTGGGTCCTTTTCTGGAAGATGAGATCAGACGGCTGGCGGAATCGGGGGTCCGGAACCTCGTGGTTCTGCCGTTGAGTTTTACCGTAGACAATTCCGAGACTGTATACGAGCTGGACATGCTGATCCGGGATCTTGCTGTTACAATGGGAATTGAACAGTACAGGCGAGTGCCCTGTCTGAACAACGATGCCGGATATCGCCGGTTTCTGCTGAACAGGGCGATCGAAGAGCTTGAATCGGACAGACTGGAATCAGTTGAGGACCGGCCGGACTGACGGCAGGGAGGACATGTGAAGATCGCGGTGATCGGTGGCGGTATTTCAGGATTGTCAACCGCATTCGTGCTGGGCAGAACCATACCGGACGTGACCATAGACGTACTGGAGGCCGACACCAGGGCCGGGGGTACGGTTGCCACGTATGAACGTGACGGCTTCCGGATGGAGACAGGCCCGAACGGTTTTCTGTCCGGCAAACCCACCACGTTGAAAATTGTCGAAATGCTGGAAGCATCACATCGTCTGGTGGAAGCCAGCCGTGATGCGGAAAAACGGTTCATCCTGAAAGAAGGAAAACTGGTCAAGTTGCCGGATACGCCGCCGGCATTCTTTACCTCCCCCATCCTTTCCATTGGCGGTCGATTGCGGATTATGAAGGAGCCCTTTGTTTCCGCCGCACCTGCCGACGCGGAAGAGACGGTTGCCGAATTTGGAGCACGGCGGTTGGGTTCACAGGCGGTGACCTACATGCTGGACCCCATGGTCAGCGGGGTGTTTGCAGGAAATGTGGAAAAATTGAGTCTTCCGGCCTGTTTCCCGCGGATTCATGAACTGGAACAGGAATATGGCAGTCTGATCAAGGCCATGCTCAAGCTCCGGTCAAAAAAGGCCTCTCCTTCCGGACGGTTGACCTCACTGGTGAACGGGATGGGTGAGTTGGTGGACTGCCTGGTGGATTCCGGTGCATTCAACCTTCATCCTGGTGTGCCTATTCATGGGGTTGCCCGGACGAACAACGGATTTCAGCTGGACGGATTTGACGGGACATTTGATGCCGTTGTCTGTGCGGTTCCCGCTTATGTTCTGGCCGAAATGGGAATCGAAGGCCTTGCGCCGGTCCGGGATGAGTTGGCCGGGATTGTTTATCCGCCAATGGCCGTTGTTCCGTTTGCGCTCAAGAAAGGTGTTCTGGACGGGTTCGGTTTCCTGATTCCGTCCGTAGAGGGAAGAGGAATTCTCGGTGGACTGTATTCTTCGTGCATCTTTCCGAATCGGGGTACGGATGAACATGATCTGGTTACGGTCATGATGGGTGGTGATCGCCACCACGATGTCCGGGATATGGATATCGGTGAAGTGGTGGATCGGGCTGCGGATGAACTGACAGCGATCCTGGATATCGAACGGAACGAACTGGAACATCTGGGCCTGTTCAGGTGGAGTCGTGCCATACCGCAATACTACCGGGGACACCCGGGACTGGTGGGTCGTGTCGAGGCGTGCGTGGAACAGGTCCCCGGATTATTTGTAACCGGCAACGCGTTCTACGGAGTGGGAATCAATGACTGTACCCGTGCAGCTTTCGAAACAACGGAAAAAGTCATGAAATACCGGGAGGAAAACCAGGGATGAATATCCTCTATGCACTGTCCGTCGCGGTGAATGGTCTTGCACTGGTTCTGTTTTTTGTTTTTGCGTACCGGAAAAATCAGAGGATGTTCCGTGCAGCTGCCGGGATGCTGATCCTGGGATCCGTCATGTTGGCCCTTTTCCTGGTCCTGTTCGGGATCAGAATGAAAGCACATCCGGCCACCATGCCGTTTCTCAGTTACAATTTCATGGCTCTGTTGATCTATGTCATTTTCTTTCTGTTTGAATTTAAATTCCGTGTGCCGTTACTGGGTACGTTTCTCGTCCCCATCGGTTATTTTTTCCATGTACTTGCGTTGCTGGGAGAACGACTTCAAATGGAAGAAATCAGACATGTTTCCGGTCTTCTGCTGGGAGTCCATACCGGGTTCCTGATGCTGGGAGAGGCCTTGTTCATGCTGGCCTTTGCCGCGTCCATCATGTATCTCATTCAGGAACACAATCTGAAATCCAAGCGTTTTGACCAATGGTATTCCCGTCTGCCGTCCCTGGGAAAACTGGAAGAACTGACCGGGCTCGGTGTCTCGGCCGGATTTCCGCTGATTACGGTTGGTCTGACCATCGGATTCTTCTGGGCATTCCGGGTATGGGGCCATGGATGGTATGCCGATCCCAAGGTCATCTGGTCCACCGTAACCTGGTTGGCCTATGCGCTGCTGTTTTACGGGCGCGTATCCGGTCGAATACGGGGTCGCCAGCTGGCCCGTATGGTGATTCTTTGTACGCTGCTGATCGTGGTTTCTCTTGTGATCAGCCGGTTCTTCAGCGTGGTTCATACCATGAAGGAAGGATACGGGGTGAAATAGATGGAACTGGTTCTGGTCGGACTGAACCATGAAACGGCACCTGTTACACTTCGTGAGCGGGTGAGTTTTGATATCGCCACACTGGGGGATATTCTTCCGGCGCTGGAAGAGTTGCCCTTTATGGATGAAGTGACCGTACTGTCTACCTGTAACCGGACCGAAATTCTGGGAACTGCTATCCATACCGAGCAGGCCATGATGGGACTGACGGACTTTCTTGCGGGAAAAGCCGGCATGGAAGTGATGGATATTCAACAGCATCTGTACTCATTCAGTGGATTGGGAGTGGCGGAACATCTGTTCCGCGTCGCGTCGGGCCTCGAGTCCATGGTGCTGGGTGAGCCGCAGATTGCCGGTCAGGTCAAGGACGCTTTCGACCGGTCCATTGAGTTGGGGGCCGCCCGGACCGACCTGATGAATCTCTACCGCCATACCCTGCAAACGGTCAAACAGGTGCGGAATGACACCGATATTTCCAGAAGTGCGGTTTCGGTTTCTTACGTTGCGGTGGAACTGGCGCGAAAGGTGTTCAAAGAGCTGGACGAGCGTCGGGCCGTGCTGGTGGGTGCCGGCGAAATGTGTGAACTGGCCGCCACCCATCTGAGGGAGCGTGGTGTAAAGCAGGTGGACGTGGTTAACCGTACATTGTCCAAAGCTGAATCGCTGGCGGACCGGTATGACGGTGACCCGTATCCCCTTGATCATCTGGAGGAGGCGCTGCTTCACGCCGATATCGTACTCAGTTCAACCGGAGCAAAAGAGCCGGTGATTACAAAAGATGTGATCCGGAAACTGATGAAAAATCGGAAATCCGGCCCGCTGCTTCTCATTGATATTGCGGTTCCCCGGGATATTGAACCGGAATGCGGCGATCTGGACAGCGTTTTTCTGTTTGACATCGACGATTTGCAGAAGGTAATTGCGGCCAACATGGAGAAACGAAAGAAGGCGGCAGAGAAAGCCGGAGACTTGATCCGCAAACGGGTGAAGGATTACGACAAATGGTGCCGGATGCAGAAAGTGAACCCGGTCATCGTGGATTTGAGACAGAAGGCCGAGCAGATTCGTCGTGAGGAGTTGGAAAAATCGTTGAAAAAAATGAAGGATGAGTCCGAGGAGGTCCGCCAGGAACTGGATCGTCTCAGTTACGCTATCATCAATAAGATGCTGCATCAGCCCATTACCGAGTTGAAGAGGGCGGCAAGGGAAGAGGACCTGGAACATGGCCTGATGCACTTTTTCAAGTCGATATTCAAACTGGAATAGTAGAGAGCAAAGGGAGAACGTGTCATGAAAATCACCATCGGTACCCGTGGGTCCAAGCTGGCCATGTGGCAGGCCGAACATGTGAAAGCCATTCTGGAAGCGAATCATCCGGAAGATGAGTTTCAGATTCATGTTGTGAAGACAACCGGGGACAAGGATCAGAACACACCACTGAGCCAGATGGGTGGTGTGGGACTGTTTACCAAACAGCTGGAAACGGCCCTGGACGCGAAGGAAGTGGACGTAGCGGTTCACAGCTGCAAGGATCTGCCATCCCAGGTAGACGATCGATTCTGTCTGCCGGCGTTTCTGGAGCGTGAACAGCCCATGGACGCTTTCATTTCTCCCAGACTCAAGCTGGCGGACCTGAAAGAGGGAATTGTCGTGGGTACGGGCAGTCTCAGGCGGGCCAGTCAATTGAAAGACCGGTTTCCGGGGATTGAGACCCGGGACCTGCGGGGTAACGTGGATACGCGGTTGGCCAAGTTAGAGCGTGGTGACTACGATGCCATCATCCTGGCCTACGCCGGTGTACACCGGTTGGGACTGGATAACGTGATTTCAGAGATTATCCCCATTGACTTGCTGGTGCCGGCAGCAGCGCAGGGTGCAGTCGCCGTCGAGACCAGGGCCGGTGATAAAGAAGTGATTGAACGGATGGCATGCCTGGATCATCAGCCCACCCGTGCAGCAGTACAGGAGGAACGGGCCTTCCTCAGGATAGTGGAAGGGGGCTGTAAAGTGCCGGTGGGATGTCATGGACGATTTGACGGAGACCGTTTCCGCCTGTCCGGATTCATCGGGAGTCTGGATGGATCGAGGGCTGTTCGACATGAAATGGACATGCCGAAGGACGATTATCGGGATGCGGGAGTGGTTCTCGGGATGTCCATGTTAAAGGACGGCGGAGAGGAAATTCTGGACGAAATTCGTCGTTGTGGAGACGGAATCCGGTCCAGCTAATTGTCTGAAAAGGGTCGGTCCGGAGGTGGTCTCAAGCGGTTCGTTTTCAGTTGTTTTTTCTCTTGCATTCGAAGGTTTTTCTGTTACTATACTGTCCTTGCCGGGGTTGGACCGGCAAAAAGTGGGGAGGTTCCCGAGCGGTCAAAGGGAACAGACTGTAAATCTGTCGCCGGATGGCTTCGGAGGTTCGAATCCTCCTCTCCCCACCATTTTTTTTGCGGGAGTAGCTCAGTTGGCTAGAGCATCAGCCTTCCAAGCTGAGGGTCGCGGGTTCGAGTCCCGTTTCCCGCTCCAT
>DAINNF010000091.1:0-10694 GCA_036736005.1 Acidobacteriota bacterium | reverse complement strand
TGGGCCCATAGCTCAGTTGGTAGAGCATCTGCCTTTTAAGCAGGGAGTCGATGGTTCGAATCCATCTGGGCTCACCATTTTCTTTTACAATCTTCGGACTTATGCGTCCCCATCGTCTAGCCTGGCCTAGGACACCGGCCTTTCACGCCGGCGACAGGGGTTCAAATCCCCTTGGGGACGCCATTTTTTTATCCCGCATGCACCCAACAATCCAAACATCCCCATGGCTCCGGTTTGCGCTGTATTGACAACCGGTCCCGACCTTCCTTGACCCTCTTTCCAACAGGATGATACAGTAGATACAGGTTTCACCTGCTTTTCACCGCCTGATCCACACGCCCGATGTCTGATTTCGCGTTCGTATCGAAAATGGGAAAGAGGGGGAGGGATTCATGTTTGGCAAGATGCTGAAACTGCCGCAGGGGATTGCCGGTGTATTGGTTCTGGCCTTTGCCATTCTGGTTGCCACCGGCTATGATCCGGACAACTTCCCCCAGCAGGACGCACGCTATGCCAAAACTACGGCGGAAGCGGTCGCCATTTATCATCAGAACGAGAAAAACCGGGAAGAGAAGCAGATGGTGCTGTTCATGATCTTCGGGGGACTGGGTTTCGGACTGCTGATGCTGGCCAATGCGGCGTACACGGCATCCCGTCAACTGAAGCAGGAAGCGGAAACAAGAGACCCCAATGCACCGATTCAACCGGAGTAAATGATGAAACAACCGAGACAGTTGATCAGAATGGCTTTATGGGCACTGATAACATCCTTTCTGGTGTTTTCTCCCGCTTTCGGCGCCCATGATGGTGACAAAATCGACCGGGTTCTCCAGCATACACTGGAGGATATGGGACACAGCGTCACCCTCAACCACAGCGGTGAACCGGGAGACGAGTTCTTCACAATCGCAGCCTACGATCCACATGTGACCGGCCTGCAACTGCAGGCGACGGGATACGCCAGTCAGAAGGTCAAGAAAGCGCTCAAGCAGGTGGGAGAGCTGTTTACCAAAGGCGCTGAAGCCCAGTATGGTTCACTGGCGCCCGACACCACTTCAACCCTGACAATCGACGGCATCAAGGTCAAGCGCGTGGATCGTGGAGCCAAGGACTACAAGAGTGTCACGGTCAATACGTCCATGCCCAAAATGACCAACCTGTATGTAGATGTGAACCCGCTGTTAACCATAGCGGTGACTGTCCAGGGCGACCGCGATCCGGTCCCCTACATGAAAGCACTGATTCAGAACCTGAAGAAAGCCGGCATGATGGGACCGGTGGAGGAAGGTGTGGCGTTCACCATTCTGGTCCGGAAAGACGGATGGCTTCCTTTGGATCGTCTGGTGGCCACGGGAAGCATGTCTCCCTCTTCCATCACGGTAACGGGAACGGTTGTGGATCCGGACGGTAACCCCGTTTCCGGAGCAAACCTCCACGTCCCCTCACTGGATATCACCGATGAGTCGGACATAAACGGAAAGTTCCGTCTCTATGCCCCGACCGAAGGGAAAGAACCCTTCTCCCTCGATCTGACCCTTCACCTGAAACAACCCACTTCCGGCGCAACGGTATCCATCGTGGGGCCTGCCAATCCGGTCCTTCCGGTACCGGGAACTCCGAAACTGAATTTGAGGGCCGCAGACAAGGACGGAAAGCCCCTTGCGAAAGCCGAAGTGGAGCTGAAATGGACGGTCCCCCGCTTCGTGAAAACGCCGCTGACCACAGCCATGCTGGATGACAATGGCATGCTGCAGATCCCGATGGACATCCGGAAACCGGTCGGTCTTTCGGGGCTGACCGTGGATGAATCATCCCTCAACGTCAAACTGGAAGCGACGGTGAAGCCGAGGGACGGCGGCAGTCATGGAAGCGCAACTTTCACGGCCCCGTTGAACCTGGCACTGATTACGGGTCGGACGGTCGGCCCGGACATGAAACCCCGAGAAGAAAAGGAAGCTCCCTGGGCGGTACTGGGTGATTACCGGGATCAGTGCCTGGACAGCTGGAAGGACGATACCGGTGAATTTCGATTGCTTGTCCAGCCGCTTCATCCGCTGAAGCTGTCTCCGTTCAAAGGGTGGGCACTCCGGTGGAGCGACCGGAACCGGATTGCCATGAACTGTCTGATCAAACCGGCCCCGACACCGGGCAAGGTGGTGGATGTGGGGCTGGTGGATGTGTTGACGGTGGACGAACATGTCAAACGGCTGACCGATGTACTGAAAGAATTCTGCGCAGCCATGCCCCTGACGCCCGTGGAACAATCCGATGCCCAGTCGGCCATCAAGCGGCTGGTATTCCAGGCCAATTCCACCGAAGCCGAACCCAAATACCGGGACAATTTTACGAACAATTCCGGTGTGATCAGCATTCCCGGGAAAGCGGCGTACTACTGGGGCACCAACCTGATGGAGAACAACGACCCCGCATACCAGATCATTCCCCATGAACTGGGTCATTTCATGCATCATCACATCATCGAAAAGTATGCCTTCCGCCATGTGTTCTACAACAAGTTGTCCACCGGGGAACATAAAACCTGGACGGTCCCGCCGGGGTCCGGATACAAGGCGCCGTACCTGAGTTTCTCCGAAAATACGGCGGATTTCTTCGCTCTGCTGTTCCGCAAGTTCTGGCAGGACCGCCATCCGGAAATCAAGGAGTCCCCCTATTTCAAACTTCCCGGTTATCTCCATGAATTTGAAACGGATGACAAGGCCATGGCCGTGGTGGGCGCAGGAACGCCCGGGTACAAGGTTGAAGGTGTTCAAACCCGTTTCCTGACCGCGTTTTACGGAAACGGGGTCAACACCCGGCCAGCCGTAGTATACAACGACTATCTCAACACCATGCTGCTCTATGTGGACCGGAAAACCGGCTGGGCCGGCACACTGGTGAATCGGCCAGCCCGTACCATGTACCAGTGGGTGCAGACCAAGAAACGGGTTCCCAGCGGCATCGGAACGTCCGACGTCACCGCATTGGCAAACCGGTACCGCATGATTCCGGGAGCGTCACCCGAACCCACCGCCACTCCCCAGTTCAGAACCCGGGACGCCCGGATGAAAATCGACGGGAAGACGGAAGATTTCCGGTCCTTTCCTGTGGTTCCCGTTCCAATGGGGAAAGTGGTGGAGATTACCGGCGGAACGGTCAGTATTGACGTGTCCGGTCCCACAACCACCCGGACATTGACAATTCGTGCCCCCGCCCGGATCAAGCTGATTTCCCGCACCCGGGTGGAGGTTCAGAAGGGGCTGATCGGGGCGGACTTTCCGGTCGATATCGTCACACCGGGCGGTACGGTGAAACCCACCGGCACCGTGGTTCAGGTAAAGGTGGATGACACCGGTACCGCCACAATCGATACGCTGGACGGCACGGTTGAAATCCGGTCCGCAGACGGTACAACCACGACGTTGAAGGTGGGTGAATCGGTCCAGCTGGCCGCAGACGGCGTGCTGTCCGCCGTTTCCGAATGCAATCCGCAAGCGTTGCTGGCCAACCTGCTGCCGGACGTTGAACTGCCCCCCATTCCCGAACCGAAAGCAGGCTTCGACCTGTCCCTGTCACTGGATAAAGTACGGGAGCGGACCCGGTCCATGCCCTGGTGGGCTTTGGTGGCCGCCGTGCTGGTGGCCTTCATCCTGATCGGAACACTCCTGTGGTTCATGCGACGGTTTTTGACGGCCCTGATCGCCGGACCGGTGCTGGCCATCGGTCTGGTGGCCATTGCCCACGCCGTGCTAACCAACGGTCTTTCGGAACAGATGTCGTTTACGGAAATGCTGTTTTCCCCGTATACCGCCTGGTTGTCGGCCGGAGAATGGGTACCCGCTGCAGCCTGGCTGGTGGCGGGGCTGGCGGGGGGCATGATTGTGGGCGGCGCATTTCGCGGACTGCTCGTTGGCGTTCTGTTGCCGGTCATGCCCTGGCTGTTGCTGGTGCATCCTGTTTCGATCAACGATATGACCGCAGGTCATGTACTGGAACCGCTGCTCAATGCGGTCCGTGCCGCCGCCGGTGATCTTGCACTGGTCTGGACCGCAGCGATCCTGGGGGCGTTTGTAGGCGGACTGGTATTGCCACGGTCAAAACGAAGAAGGCAGCCAACCGTCCAGCAACAGGGGCTGCGCCGGGAAATGAAACGCCGAAACGATCCGGACCCCGGTCCCGGCTACGATGACTTTGATGACGACGATGGGGATGACGGCGACGACTGATCAGTCCACCGGATCCGTCACCAGGGCGGGTGTAAAGAGCAGCCGCTCCTGATCGAACCCCGAAATGGTCAGGCCGCTCAACAACCCTGTGTCAGCGGTTACGGTTACCCGGTCCGCCATTTCGATTCCAGGCAGAAGTCCCTGCAGCACGTCGGCCAGGCGATCCTGTAAACCGAGGGACAGAGAGGCTGTCGCTACGATTTGCCCATCCTTCCAGGCCGTCAACGTCAGATCCGATGTTGCGGTGTCCCGGTTTGCAATCGCCAACCCCATCCAGTTCACGGAATCCGTAAACCGGCCGGGCAACAGGTATTCCAGTGTGTGACCGCTGATGCCATCGAGGATGAACTCCGCCATACCGCCCTGACCGGTGGACCGGTACGCCAGCCGCACGGCAACCGGGTTGCCCTCTCCCGTCAACCGGCCCATCACGGGATGAAGTGTCGCATAGTCGTTCAGGTTGATCATGCGGGTCGCGCCTGCATCCACATCCAGGGTTTCCTCTGACACCTGTGCACCCCCACTGTATAGAATCAACTGGACTGTTGCCGGTTGATCGCCGGTGTTGTCCAGGATCAGCCGGTTTTCCCAGTTGGACCAGCTGTCCGCGATATGGGGCAGGTTCACATCGTTCAGCACCGGCTGCCCGATGGCCGGTGTAAACAACAGCTTCTCATTGCCCGCACCGGAAATGGTCAGCCCGGTTACCGGCGAATCCATTTCCAGATCGATCCGGGCAACGGCGGCGATGTCGAGACCGTCAAACAGTCCCGTAAGCAGGAATGCCTTCCTGGACATCGGATCCAGTTCCAGGGGGGCTTCGGCAACCAGCTCTCCATCCGGCCCGATGGCCCGTGCGCGTCCGGTTGTCGACACCGGACCCGGATTCGTGACGGCAAGTCCCATCCAGGTCAACAAAGCCGCCTGATGGTGCGGCATCAGAAAATGACGCGTGACTCCCCTGTCTCCATTCAGCAGGAATTCGGCCATTCCCCCTTCCAGGTTGTGAACAAAGATTTCCCGGAATCGGAGATCCGTACCGCCCGATACCAGCCCCCACGTCCCTTCCATGAGCGGGATCCGGATCTGGTCACCGGCTGCAATGGACCGGTTTTCGGTTCGAACCAGTTCTCCGTTTCCATACAGGTACAGATCGGCAGATTCCTCCGCCGTTCCCGGATTGTCCACCACCAGCCAACTCTGCCATTGGGATGACCAGTCCACATGGGGAATGCAGGCGGTCGCAGCCGGTCGGGGGCTTTCACTTCCCAGATTGACGTAGCGGGTGGTGTCCACCGAGAAACCACCCTCCAGTGTCAAGGACAGGCGCAGGGTATAGGGACCGGGTGACAGACCGCGGGTGTCCCAGGCGGCCAGCATGCCGTTTCGAAGCAGCCGGGATTGCTCTCCGGTAATCGGGATCCAGCCGGAACTGCCGTCCTCCTCGCCGTAGAACAGCTGCCAGTGGTCCAGGGATACCGGCAATTCGGGCCCGGAAACCACGAATGCCGTGCCTTCAATGGGAAGGATCTCTTCCACAGCCGGTGCCGCGGGAGGCGCAATGTTCATGTCAACAGCCAGACCCGCATCTCTGGCCTGGGGCACCCGTTCGGTGACGGTATTCAGAAGCAGAATAATGGACTGATTGGTAGCAACAATGTCCCCGTTGAGTATGGAACTGTAAAAGAACAACTGGATGGACTGGTCGTTGGCGATGGTGTCGGACGTCAACGCACTGAATACCAGCATGGTCTCGGTGTCACTGCCGGTAAACAGATACCCGCCGGTTCCGTCAATCAGGCAGTTGGTCAGACTGGCATCGGTCCGGTCCAGCACGCCCAGTTCTCCGAACAGGCAGTTGTTCATTTCCAGGTTGGTCGTACCCCAGCCGTAGACATTCCAGGTGTCAATCCGGGTGTTGACCAGCCGGTAACGGAGACCCTCAACCGGTATCTCGGTGTCCACATAGGTCTGTCCGTTCACCAGTCCGGTAATGGTGGACGCTTCTCCCTGGTCCAGGATGAATCCGGTCGTCCGCATATGGGAATTCCGGACGGTCACATCCGCGCCGCTGCGCAGCATCAGGCCCCACCAGACATTGGACAGATTCTCCAGGGACATGCTGAGACCCAGGCCGGAAATGTCCGGATCATCAGAAGATATTTCGAACGCCGTTACATCGTCCCCGTCCGGAAAGGTGAGATCCGCCACGCTCCCCTCCGGAAAGACCGGCCAGAAAATGAAGGGACCGTCGTTGTCCGACATGGACAACCGGCTATTTTCGTCCAGCACCCATTCCAGCGGGTTGGACCGGACGACCCCGGCGGAGGCATTTCCGAACAGTGCGGTTGTCAAACCCGCTTCGAATTCCGTATCGGTCACGGTGAATGTCGCATTGTCCGAAAAACCGGCCTCCAGATTGTACCCGTTGGACGTGATCTGCGCCCCGGAAAAAACAACCGAACTGTTCTCTGCACCGTTGATCGCATGTTGATACCGATAGGTGGACTGAAAAGCCAGCGTGCCATCCATCACCCGGAAAACCCCGTCCCCTACCAGAATGATGTCCCCCGCCAGATGGAGTGTTGCATCGTCTACCACCAGAACCCCCTGGTTCATGACCAGGATGTCGCCCTGCACCAGTTCATCTGTTGTAATGGTCATGGTTTCGTCCACCGGATCGTCGCCGACGACCAGAACCGGCTCCGTGTTCTTGTCCTTTCGGGAAATCACCCGCCCCGGCTGAGAAATGAAGTCCGTAAAGTTCTTCTGGAGTTTGGATCCGACGCTGACTGCCGGCTCGTTTTCCGGCATCTGTCTGCACGCCTGCTTCATCATTGTCCGGACGTGGTCCCAACGGGTTTCGGACAGAAGGCCATCGGCTGACAGGGCACCTGTACACAGGAAACCGGTTGTCAACATCCAGACGGTCAATATGCGCGTGCAGGAAATCATACAGTCCTCCCGGCCGGACATTACCGGCCTGTTTGCGGATGATCGGTTTCCTCTATTCTACGCCAATACTCGGACTGGACCGTGACAGGGGGCACAAGGGTGCCGTTCAACATTGCGGCCGACACAACGGTTTATTATAATATTTGAATATTCGCTATGAATAACCGTGCGAGGAGGCAACATGTCCAATAACAACGGCAACGGAAAACTGTATCATCCGCCGGAACACATCGTGGCAGACGCCCATGTCAAAGATTATCAGTCTCTCTATGACCGGTCCCTGGCGGATCGGGAAGGCTTCTGGGCCGAACAGGCCGAAAGGCTGGACTGGTATAAAAAATGGGACACGGTACTGGATGAATCCGGTAAACCATTCTACAAGTGGTTCACCGGCGGCAGGATCAACATTGTTCACAACGCGGTGGACCGGCATCTGACCACCTGGCGCCGCAACAAGCTGGCCCTGATCTGGGAAGGGGAACCGGGCGATGTCCGAACCCTGTCCTATCATGCCCTGAACCGCGAGGTCTGCAAATTTGCCACTATTCTCCGGAGTATGGGGGTTCAGAAGGGCGAGATTGTGACCATCTATATGCCCCAGATCCCCGAACTGGTCATTTCCATGCTGGCCTGCGCCAAGATCGGTGCCGCTCATTCCGTCGTGTATGGCGGATTCAGTGTGGAAGCACTGGCGGAACGGATCGCGGATGCGGGAAGCCGGGTTCTTCTGACCGCGGACGGTGGATTCCGGCGGGGAAAAAAGGTCAACCTGAAAGAGATCGCCAATGAAGCCATGCACCGTTCCCCCACCGTTGAGGTCTGCATTACGGTCAAGCGAACCGGCGAGGATGTTTACATGGAAAACGACCGGGATTTCTGGTATCACGATCTTCTGTCCCTTCCCATCGCCGGTGTTTCCTGTGAAACCGAGCAGATGGACGCCGAAGACATCCTCTTTATCCTGTATACATCCGGGACCACCGGACGCCCCAAGGGCGTGGTTCATACCCACGGAGGCTATGCCGTATACACCAGCACGTCCCACCGCCTGGTATTCGACGTGAAAGACGAAGACCGCTGGTGGTGCGCAGCCGATCCCGGCTGGATCACAGGACACAGCTATATCGTTTACGGCCCACTGATTAACGGATCCACCATCGTGATGTATGAGGGCGCACCCAATCATCCGTATCCCAACCGCTGGTGGCATATCGTCGAAAAGTACGGCGTCAGCATTCTGTACACATCGCCCACCGCAATCCGCGGCCTGATGCGGTATGGAGACGCTTGGCCCCGTCGGCACGATCTCAGCACCCTGCGCCTGCTGGGTTCCGTCGGGGAGCCCATCAACCCGGAAGCGTGGCGCTGGTACCACACCGTAATCGGCCGGGAAAACTGTCCCATTATGGACACCTGGTGGCAGACCGAAACCGGTGGCTTCATGCTGACACCGCTGCCGGTCACACCGCTGAAACCGGGTTCCGCCACCAGACCCTTCTTCGGCAACGAACTGGCCGTCGTGGATGACGATGGGAAGCCGGTCGAGCCCGGGAAGGTGGGAAAACTGGTGATTCAGGCACCCTGGCCGGGCATGGCCCGAACCATTTACGGGGATCCGGACCGGTATGTGGAAACCTACTGGAAAGACTTTGCAAAGCAGGGCTGGTACAAGACCGGTGACTCGGCAAAGGTGGATGAAGACGGCTATTTCTGGATTATCGGCCGGATTGACGACGTGATCAAGGTCAGCGGGTACCGGCTGGGAACGGCCGAAATCGAAAGCGCACTGGTCAGTCACCCGGTGGTTTCCGAGGCAGCGGCCATCGGATTGCCACATGAATTAAAAGGCAACGCCATCCATTGTTTCGTCACCCTGAAAACCGGCGTCAAAGAGGTTCCGGAACTGGAAGACCAGTTGAAACAGCATGTATCCGATGAAATCGGCCGGATTGCACGTCCGGAAAGTATCACCTTCACCGATGCCCTGCCCAAGACCCGAAGCGGTAAGATCATGCGCCGGGTACTGCGTGCGCGCGCCCTGGGTCAGGATGAGGGAGATCTGTCCACATTGGACGAATAAACGGTCGATACGACCGGCAAAAAAAAGACGGCGGGAATTCCCGCCGTCTTTTCTTTCATATTTTCCGGAAGTCCGTTACTTGTCTTCCTTCGTGTCTTTCTTGCAGCAGGGCTTATCGCAATCTGCCGCACATTGGGCTCTCTTCCGCTTCTGTTTGCCGTCATTGTCGCAGGCGACTTTGCATTCGGCCTTCTTTGCTTTGCATTCCGCTTTCATCTCTTTGCATTCCGCCTTATGGCCTTTGCACTCAGCCTTCCTGTCCTTGCACTCGGCTTTGCGGTCTTTACACTCAGCTTTCCTGTCTTTGCATTCGGCCTTTCTGTCGCAGCAGGGCTTATCGCAATCCGGCGGACACGCCTTCTTCTTCATCTCCGCTTTCTTCGCTTCTTCCGCCTTCTTCTGGTTCAACGGACAGGGCGCCTTGCAGTCCGGCGGACAGTCGGTTTTGGTTTCCTTCTTTACCGCCTCCTTCACAGGTTCCGGTGCCTTGGTATCATCAGCAAAGGCCAGGGTACCGGCGGTCAATGCGATCACCGCTACCAGCATGAACAAACGCTTCAACATGATTCCTCCAACAAAAGTTGTATAAACGGTATTAGACCGTGTGATGAACAATACCAACACCCGCCACATCTGTCAACCGCCAACCGTGTCCGGTGCGATCCAGATCACATCACGGCTTTCTGTTTTTATGTTACAATTATGGAAAGATTTACGACCGGGAGGAAATTATGCGTGTAACTGAATCAATTGAAAAGAGAAGGGCTATCAAGCATTTTGATCCGAACCATGAAATGCCGGAATCGGAGGAGAACCGTATCCTTCAGCTGGCCATGATGTCTCCTACGGCCTTCAACATCCAGAACTGGCGGTTTGTTGTGGTCAGGGATCCCGAACTGCGGAAACAGATCCGGGCGGTCTCCTGGGACCAGTCCCAGGTAACGGACGCGTCGCTGTTCATCATCCTGACGGCTGATCTGCACGCATGGAAAAAGGAACCGGAACGTTACTGGGTCAATGCCCCTCAGGCGGTCCAGGAGTTCATCGTTCCGGCTATCCACCAGTATTACAACGGAAAGCCTCAGGTCATGCGGGACGAGGCCATGCGCTCCTGCGGCATCGCGGCTCAAACCCTGATGCTGGCCGCCAATGAGCTGGGATATGGCGCCTGTCCCATGGACGGGTTTGATTTTGAGGCCGTGGGAAAGCTGATCAACCTACCGGAGGACCATGTAATCGCCATGTTTGTTGCCATCGGCAAACCGGTGAAAGACCCCTGGCCGCGGGGCGGTCAGCTGCCCATGGATGCAGTTGTCATCCGGGACCGTTTTTCCTGATCGATTCCGGATTCCGGGGATCATTGAGACAACTCTCGCCGGCAACGGGGCTCCCTGTCCCGTCCTTGCCTTCCCCTGTCAAACACGGGATAATAAAAG
>DAINNF010000090.1:0-10781 GCA_036736005.1 Acidobacteriota bacterium | reverse complement strand
CAGGAGAGAGCTTCTCAACTACTACGAAGAGGACATCGGGTTGCTGGAGCGCATTCTGGATCGTGATTTCTCAAAATGGCGATGGATCGAGAAATCCGGTTCGGCCGGGGCCACGGATGCATAGTATGGTCAGGCCCAATTTCTTTATACCGGGGGCACCCAAATGCGGAACAAGCTCTCTGGCGCATTGGCTGTCCAGGCATCCGCAGGTTTTCTTCAGTCCCGCGAAAGAGCCGGCCTTTTTCAGCACCGATATCCATGTACACCGGAGATTGGAATTGGAACAGTATGAGGCACTTTTTTCCGCTGCAAAGCCCGAACATCTGGCCATCGGTGAGGCGACAACGTCTTATCTGTATTCTCGTGATGCTGTTCCGACCATACTCAGGTTTGCTGAATCTCCACGGTTTATTGTCTGCATCCGGAATCCTGTGGACATGTGTATTTCACTGCATGGACAGCGGCTTCGGGAAGGTTGTGAATCAGTTGCCAATCTGGAGGATGCCTGGAAGCTCCAGTCGGAAAGGAGACAAGGCCGCAGGATCCCGATACTGTGCAAAGATCCCAAGACCCTCATGTACGGAGAAATCTGCAGATTGGGGGAACAGCTGGAGCGTCTGTATGCTCAGGTTGACTCAGAACAGATCCACGTGGTTGTACTGGATGATATGGCCCGTGATCCCGAGGCGGAGTATCTGAAGGTACTCCGTTTTCTGGGATTGGACCCGTTTGTGCCGGAACAGTTCGAAGTCCGCAATCCTGCCCGTGCGATTCCATTCCCGCTTGCCTTTCTGATCCGGGTATCGATCCGGATGAAGAAGAGTCTCGGGATTTACAGAGGGCTGGGCATGAAGAACCGGTTTGAACGAATGCTGGGGCGGCCACCAGGAAAGCGGGAGATTTCCCCTGAATTTGAACAGGAACTGATCACCTGTTTCAGCCGGGATATTGACCAATTGGAACGGCTGCTGAAACGGGACTTTTCGAGTTGGAGGTTGCCGGGGCCAGTGAAACGGGAACGGGAGTGTCTGAAATGATCAAACCGAATTTTTTCATCATCGGAGCGCCCAAGTGCGGAACGACATCCCTTGCGCACTGGCTTTCCCGCCATCCCGACATTTTCCTGGCCGAGCGTAAGGAGCCCAACTATTTCAACACGGATGAGAAAGTGATCGGAAGGGCGACTTCAACCGAATATGAGCGCCTGTTTTCGAACGTGAAGCGTCATCATCGGGCGATTGGAGAGGCATCAACCCGATATCTGTCTTCCGGGGTTGCGGTGTCGAAAATACTGGAATTCTGTGATGAAGTTCCCCGCTTCATTGTCTGTCTCCGCAATCCGGTGGATATGGTCATTTCGTTGCATCGATACCACGTGCAAAATGGGATTGAACCGGAGCCGTCCCTGGAGAAGGCATGGGACGCCCAGGGGGATCGCAGGAAAGGGTTCGGGATACCGTTGCTGGCAGATAATTCCAGGCAACTGCTCTATGCCGATCGGTGTTTGCTGGGAGATCAGGTCGAGCGACTCCTTTCCAGAGTGCCGTCAGAACGGGTACTGCTTATCCGGCTGGATGACATGAGGCGTGACAGTCGCGGCACCTATCTGCGCGTTCTGGAGTTTCTTGACGTACCTGACGACGGTTGCCTCGATTTTCCGGTTCTGAACAGAAGCCGGGCGGTTCAAAGCAGAACGGTTGTCACGTTCCTGGCAATTGTGAACCGGATCAAGCGGCACCTTCACCTTCGAAGGGGTCTGGGGATTGGCAGGAAACTGAAGCATCTTGCCACAAATCCTGCCCCGGAACCGGTGCTGGCGGATGAGTTCAGAAAGCGATTAAGGGATTATTTTCGAGACGACCTTCGCAAACTGGAACGGGTGACAGGTCTTGATCTCCGGGAGTGGTTTGAGGAAGATGGGGAAAAACAGAGCACAATGGATTCAGACGGGAAACGGAATGGAAGATGAACAGGTGAAGATTCTATACGTGGCATCCCTCTATCCGCCGGATGTCAGAGGTGGGGCGGAAATTGTGTTGAAAAATCAGGTTGAGGCCATGCGGGATCGGGGTGCCGAGGTGGCGGTTCTGACAACATCAGATTGCAGCGGGATCCGGCGGGAGCAGGTGAATGGGGTCCCGGTGTGGCGAACCGGAATCCGGAACATATACTGGCATTACCGGTTTGAGAATCGCAATGCCGTATCCAAGCTGGTCTGGCATGCGATTGATCAGAACAATCCATTTATGGGCGGACGATTTGAACAGGTCGCCCGGGAATTTCAGCCGGATATCGTCACCACGCACAATCTGACCGGATGGTCCGTATCGGTATGGTCAAGGGCACGGAAACTCAACATTCCTGTGGTTCATGTACTGCATGACTATTACCTGATGTGTCCCCGCTCCACGATGTTTGACGGACGAAGGAACTGTGACCGCATCTGCCTGAAATGCCGATTATTCCGGTTGAGACACAAGTCTCTGAGTGGGGGAGTGACAGCCGCCGTGGGTGTAAGCCGTTTCGTATTGAACCGGCATCGGAACATGGGATACTTCGCGGGAGTCCCGTTCCGGGAAACCATCTATAACGGGGAGGAACCCGGTGATCCCCCTGCAATCGCAGCTTTTCCTGCAGATGCGCCGGCTTCAGAAGGCGCAACGGCTTCAGTCCGTTTCGGTTATATGGGAGCACTGTCCCCGAGCAAAGGTATTGAAAAGCTACTGGAGGTGTTCTCGAAGGAAGTGAATGAGAATGTCCAACTCTTTGTGGCGGGGGAGGGCAGCTGTTCGTACGAACAGCGTCTGATTCAAACATACCAAAGCCGGCATATCAGATTTCTGGGATGGATGAAGCCGGAGGACTTTTACGGGAAGATTGACGTGCTGATTGTTCCCTCGGTTTGTCATGATCCATACCCGGGTGTGGTACGCGAGGCGATCGGTGAGGGGAAAATCGTGGTGGGCTCGAGACGGGGCGGGGTTCCGGAGATGATTCAGGATCAATTGACAGGGATTCTCTACGAGCCGGACCAGGCGGGAGAGTTGGCCGGTATTGTCGCGAAACTGGCAACAGACCGTTTATATGTACGGCAGTTGAAGGAAAATATGGCGTCGACTCAGGTCGGATTCACGAGTCTTGAAGACAATACAAATCGATATGAAGTGCTCTACAAACGTGTGCTTGAGCATCACAAGAGGCGGACTGCGACATGAAGATCCGAAAGAAGCATCTACACAAATCCGGCTCATCCTTCGTTACAGTTGATATGAGGGAAGCGGTGCAGGTTCATGTTTCCAGCCGGGAAGAGCGGTTGGTCCTGATCCTGCTGGTATTCCTGATCCTGGCGTCTGTCCTGGGAGCACTTCAACGCTATGTGTTTTCCAGGAATGGCCTGTCATTTCTCATCTATGTGCCCAAAGGGGTTGCCGGGATATATGTATTGTGGTGGTTTGGCCGCCGGTTCTTATCTGAGCAGTGGGGCGGGTTTGAAATCGGTCTGGCAGCGGTTTTTGCGATCTCATCTGCGACGGGTCTGGTGACCAGTGGCAAGCTCCTTCAGGTTGCATTCGGTCTCTGGAGCTGGATCCCGCTGTTGCTGGGTTTTGTTGTGGCTCCGGTGCTCTGGAAAACCCGTCGGTCTTTCAACTGGTGCCTGGCCCTCTGGATTCTGGTTCTAACCGGAATCCTGCTGGATGTATATGTTGATTTTCCCTGGTCGGGCAAGTCATACAATATATGGGATATGACATTGCGAGTGGGCCGTTCCAGGATGATGCAGGGGATTCACCGTCATACGGGCTTTGCACAGAATTCCGCACTGGCGGCCTACCAGCTGATTCTGTTTGGTCTGGTTCTGCTGGGGTCTGATTTGAAACGCACCGTCAGACTGACAATATGGGGTGTCAGCGGTGTGGGTGTATTGCTCACCACCAACAAGACGGCATTCCTTACGTTCTTCCTGCTCAGCATGGTTCATATACTGTACCTGTCTGCCCGCAAGCGCGCTGTCCTGAGAAGCATTTTTCAGTGGTTGCCGTCTCTCTTTATGGTAGCAGGCGTATGGCTGCCATTCAGTACGTTGTTCATTGATTACGCGGCACATCTTGGCCATTTCCGGTCGTTTCTTGGCAGATCTTTAATGATAAGGATGTCAGAGACCTGGCCTGCCGCGCTGCATGCCATTATGGAAAAGGGCTCCCTTCTGCTGGGAAGAGGCATGGGGGGTGTCGGTGCGGCGCAGTATCACTTCGGGCGCCAGGCTTATGTATTGTCGGACAACTTATATGTTGCACTGTATGCGTGTTTTGGCATTGGTATGTTCCTGATCGTGTTCATCTTCGTGAAGGCCATGTGGAAGTTGCGGCCATTTGATGACCGCTGGCAGTACATCGCGTATTGCATGGGCCTCACAGTGCTGATGAAGGGGATCACCGGTATTGTCCTGGAATCTACGCTGCTGATGGTCGGGAGCGGCGTGATACTGGGGATGGCATACCAGTTGGTCGATCACAAACCGGTTGTTCTGTTCCGGAAACGGGACGATCAATTGACGGAATGAGACAGGGGTCATCAGATGGTGGTGGGCAAGAATATCAAGTATGCGCTGAAAACCATGATCGGCAGATTCAGTCGGGGGAGTCTTCTGCTGAATCATCTCCTTCCGGAGGGGAAGAGCATTCCTGTCTCGTCCTCAACGACGGTCTGCATTGCCGGATTCCCCCGGACGGGGAATACATTTTTTTTCAATTATTTTGACCATTTCAACCCGTCCGAAGTCATTGCGCATCACCGTCATCTCCCGTGCCAGTTGTGGGATGCGGAAAGACGGAACATTCCAGCCATTGTACTGGTGAGGGAGCCGTTGGAGACCATTGCTTCGCTACTGGTTGCAGACCGCCAGCTATCTCCCGGACTTGCGATCCGGAGCTATATCGAATTCTATAAGAAGGTGGCTGAGATGAAATGCTGCCAGGTGGCCATGTTCGATTCGGCAATCCATATGCCGGCTACCGTCATCCGAAAGACAAATGAACGATTCGGGTCCCGTTTTGTGGCGGGCAGGCTGACACCTGATCTCGAGAAACGGATTCGAACGAAGATTGAAGAACATCATGAACGGACTTCCGCACTTCCCCTGCTGATTCCATTACCGACCGAAGAAAAAGGGAAGTTGAAAGAAGAGGTGAAGACGGAACTTGAGCGGTTCTCATCACTGGATCGGGCAATAGATATCTACCGGCTGGTAAAGGAGCGCCATGATTGTTGTTAACGCGCGGTTCCTGACGCAGGAAATAACGGGTGTGCAGCGGTACTCAATTGAAATATCGAAACAGCTGCACCAACTGAACAGAGAACTGGTTTTCCTTGCGCCACGGAATATCCGGCATCATGATACAGCCCGGGAATTGAACGTGCGGACATGCGGGATAAACCGGGGGCATTTGTGGGAACAGGTGGATCTGCCGTTGACGTTGAAAAAAATGGGAAATCCGCTGCTGTTGAACCTGGCTGCGCGAGGTCCCATGTTTTATCAGAATCAGGTGATCACTATTCATGACATGTCGCCCATGGTCGACCCCGGGTGGTTTTCCGGTTCGTTCAACTGGTACTACAGAAATGTCTTTCCAATCCTGGTGAAGCATGCCCGGCGAATCATAACGGTCAGCTCTTTTTCAAAGCAGGAAATACATCGATACCTGAATATTGAGCCGGAGAGAATTGCCGTTGTTTACGGAGCACCGGGCCGATGCTTTGCGTCCCGACCTTCAACAACCGGTTCTCAGGAGAAGCCGTCCGACATCGTATTGTCGGTTTCTTCCTTAAATCCCAGAAAAAACCTCAATCGGCTGATTCAGGCATTTATGCAGGCGGACCTTCCGGACATGAGACTGATTGTGGTCGGGACGGGTCATGCCTCTTTTCGACGGGACAGGGGGCACACACAATCAGCCGGGGATGGCCGGATCGAGTTTATGGGAAGGGTTTCCGATGCGGAACTTGCAGAACTGTACGGGAAGGCCCGCTTTTTTGTCTTTCCGTCCCTTTATGAAGGGTTCGGGCTACCTCCCCTGGAGGCCATGTCCTGCGGGTGTCCGGTGATTTGCTCGAACAGGGCCAGTATGCCGGAAATATGCGGAGATGCTGCCCTCTGGGTTGACGGTATGAATACGGCGGAACTGGCAGGTGCCATGAAGAAACTGGACCGGGATGGACCGATGAGGGAGGAACTTCGGCAAAAGGGATTCCACCGGGTGAAGGCATTCAGCTGGGAAAATTCGGCTTTGCGTCTGTTGGATGAACTGGAACATCTTCAGGCGGATATGGAATGAACAATTCGGAATGGCCCAAGATGGGATTCCCGTCCGAATGTGCGGCTGTGTATGGAGGCTGATTTGAAGAAACTGAGCTGGTTGTTCGTTACAGGGACGCCAAGATCAGGAACGACGTTTGTCGGCAAAGTTCTGTCCATGGGTCTTCATGTGGACTACATCCATGAGCCGTTCAATCCGGATTGCGGCATGCAGGGGATTACCGAACCTTACACGTACTATCGGGTAAGTGATGACGGGTGGAAAAGTCAGACCGATGCTATCTTCGACTATTCCCTGAAACTGCGCACGGGCATCTATCCGACTGATGGTTTCCTGTTCCGGCTTGCGAAACGGATGGTGGGTTCCAGGGGGCCCTTTAATCTCCGGATTGCCCGTATGAACCTATTCCGTAAGGCATGTGTAATCAAGGACCCCATTGGTTGTTTCCAGACAGCATTCCTGTATTCCCATTATGACGTCAAACCTATCATTATGCTGCGGCACCCCGTGTCATTTGTAGGCAGCATGATGAAACTGGGTTGGCCCAGCCATTTGAACGCGTTGTGGAAGAACCGGGAATTGAGGAAAGACTATCCCGATGCGTTCGATGGCCTTCAGATTGAAAAGCCGGGTAACCGGGTTTCAGAATATGCATGGTTGTGGCGCATTATCTATTCCGTACTTCTGAGGCAGCGGATGGAAACCGGGGGTGACTGGAAATTGATCCGTCATGAAGACCTGTGCGTTTCACCGGTGGAAATCTTTGAAGAGCTATATGTCTGGTCGGGACTTGACTGGAATGATAAAATCAGGGAACGCATTCAGAAAATGACAGGGCAAAGGAACCGTGTTGAGCCGAAGCGGGTGCAGGACTTTTACCGGGACAGCCGGTCACTGGTCTCGTATCAGTTTGAACGGACAACCCCGGAGATGAGAGAGGATATTTACCGCATAACTTCTGATGTAGCCATCGGCTTTTATGAGGCGGACAGTTTCAAATGCTGAAATCGGTGTTGCGAGCGGCTGCAGGAAACAGTGAGGGTGGCAGGTGGATAAGAAATTCTGTCTGGTACATGACTGGGTAGTCAATATCGGCGGAGCGGAGAAGTGCCTGCGGGAGTTCTGTTCCCTTTACCCGGACGCGCCGTTGTTTTCGCTGCTGGCCGTTGAGGAGAGTCTTCGAAAGCTGGACATTGATCCTGAACGGGTTACGTCATCGTTTATCGAACGTCTGCCCTTTGCGCGGAAGAAATACCGCTCCTATCTGCCGTTTTTTCCGCTTGCCGTGGAACAGTTTGATCTATCGGGACATGATGTGGTGATTTCCTCTTCCCATGTTGTTGCCAAAGGGGTTCTTGTGGATGCCATGCAATTGCATTTCTGCTACTGTCATTCTCCCGTTCGATATGCATGGGATCTCTATCATCAGTATGTACATGACTTTGGCCTCAAGAAAGGCATGAAAGCGGGAATCGTGAAATTGATTTTGCACTACCTTCGAATGTGGGATGTGTCATCGGCGAACCGTGTGGATTATTTCATTGCCAACTCCAATTTTATTGCGAAACGGATACGGCGTGTTTATGGACGGGAGGCAAAAGTCATATATCCACCAGTCAATACCGAGCAGTTTGTCCTCGAAGAAAGCAAGGAGGACTATTATTTGACGGTTTCCCGTATGGTCCCGTACAAGAAGATCGGCATGATCGTTGAAGCATTCAGTTTCATGCCGGAGAAAAAACTGGTCGTGATTGGAGACGGTCCGGAAATGAAAAATATCAGGGCCAAAGCAACCCAGAATGTCGAAATCCTGGGATTCCAGGCCACAGACGTTGTGCACGACTATATGCAACGGGCCAGGGCGTTTATCTTTGCAGCAAAAGAGGATTTCGGTATTGTGCCGCTGGAAGCGCAGGCATGTGGAACACCGGTCATTGCGTTTGGTGAAGGGGGAGCGAGGGAGACAATCCTGGACGGGGTGACGGGAGTCTTCTTCGATCACCAAAGCTGCAAAAGCCTGATTCAGGCAGTCAAGCGATTTGAAAGAACGCAGGATGAATTCGCGCCCGTTGATATCAGCAGCCACGCGCAGAGCTTTTCACGGGAACGGTTCAGAAGAGAGTTTTCCGAATATGTGAAAAGGGTTACGACAACATATTTTGACGAGTCTTCCAGTCATCGGAAGAACGCCAGACAACTGATGACCAAGGGAGAATGAAATTCTGCTTCAGGCATGGTTTGTCTGGTGGTTATCTTTCGTTTATGCATGTTTCAGCGTGTTCTCCGGGTATCCCGATGCAACATGACTTTCCTGATTTGCTGAATGTCCACAATCCGGTTGCTCTACGATGGCAAATCAGCATGGTATTCGTCTGAATTCGCATTTTTATGGAGGTTGCACGGTGTTTTTCAGGAACCCTGACCGGTAAGCGGAATATCCCGTCTGATCCCGCAGTCCCTGTATCTGACCGGTCAAAAAACCCTCTGTTGGTTGCCCGAAGGCGATCTGATATGCTGGTTGAACATGAATGTGCAACGATGTGAACGGGAGGACAGTTGATCGACTGGATGACCCGGCTGATGACCCGGATATTGGGTATGACCCCGACAGAAATCATGCAGAGCCGACAGGCCAGAGGTCTGGGTGGATCACTGACCGTGCGGTTGGGTGACCGGTTGTTCCGGTTTGTCATGGCGGTGTTGCTTGCGCGGGTGATGGGCCCGGATGAATTCGGTCTCTACATGTATGTGCTTTCCTGGATTGTGATGCTGGTTATGCCCTCCCTTCTAGGAACACCGCAGTTCATCCAGCGGGAAATCGCCATCTCCACCACGAAGAATGATACTGCCGTTATTCATGGAATGACACGATGGTCCACAACCCTCGTAGTCATCATGTCCATGATTGTGATGGCGGCAGGTTACATGTCTGTGCGTCTGCTGGTAGAACCGGGAAACCCCTTGCGTGAGGCATTCTTCATGGCATTGCCTGTCGTGTTTGTGATGGCCCTGGTGCGGCTCTGGCAGGGCGCATTGCGGGGCTTGGGGCATGTCATTCTGGGTCAATTGCCCGAACTGATTTTGCGGCCGGCACTGTTTGTGGTTCTGCTGATTGTTGTCTGGCAACTGATGCCCGGATGGGGACTCAACGCAGCGCATGCTTTTCTGTTGCTGGGGCTGGCATGTCTGGCTTCGGCCCTGCTGGCCGGTGTTATGTTGCTTCGATATTTGAAAAGACAGACAGTGGAAAAACCGGTATTTCATCCCTTCCGGTGGATGCGGCAGTCTTTTCACTTCACGATTCTGAACGGTCTGGGAATGTTGAATGCCCGGATGGGCATTCTCATGGTGGGAGCCATGGCCGGCACCCGGGAAGCGGGCATCTTTACGGTTGCGGTACGGGGATCTGAACTGATTATCGTGGCGACGTTTGCGGCTCATCTGGCACTGGCGCCCCGCATGGCGGCTCTGTATGCAGAGGGAAAGCTGCTTCGCCTGCAACAGATGATCCGGCGGGGATACCGGGCCATTGCGTTACTGACATTTCCGGTTTTCGTGATTTTCATGGCTTTCGGAGACAAACTGCTGCTGGTTTTCGGGCGGGAGTATAAGGACGCTCTGTTCGCATTGCTTCTCCTGGTTGTTTCCCAATATGTGGGTGTGATATTCGGTCCCAACGGTGTTCTATTGAACAATACGAGGCACGAAAAGATCACCATGGCGGGAGCCGTGCTTTCCATTGTGGTGACAGGGACACTGAACGTATTGCTGATTCCCCGGTTGGCTTCGTCCGGTGCCGCCATTGCGACGCTGGGTGGCGTGGTGACCTGGAACCTGCTCCTGACCTGGATGTCGTTTCGGAAGATCGGCATATGGACACCGATTATCGGCCGGATTCCCAACGGTTTGCGCGATGAAATCCGGAAGACCGGGAATGCGGACCCAGTCTCATGACCCACATGAATCACCTGCTTGAATGGAAGAAAGAAACGGCGGCCATCATTCTCAGTTATGGTGACCGACCGGGTTTTCTGGAACAGATTGTATCCCGCCTGCTGCAGTTGCAGCCGGGCAGAATCCTTATCGTGACCAACGGCGTCTCATGTCGAACGGCTGAATGTGTCGGGGAACTGGTTTCGGCCCATGAGACTGTTTCGCAATTGGACTTGGGTGAAAACCACGGATCTGCAGGTGGCTATGCAGCAGGTATCAGACAGGCGATGACGTTTGACGGAATCCGGTATTTCTGGCTCCTGGATGATGACAACCTGCCGGCGGTGGACTGTCTGGACAAGCTGTTCATTGGCCGGGAAGCGCTTCCCCGGAATTCCCGGGAGGTTGGACCGGTGATGTTGCCGGTAAGACCCGGGCAGACCGGATTTGAGAGACGTCTGATGGCCGGCAAACCCTGGCACAAAATCAAACCACGGTCATCCAGTTTTATGGGCTTTCATATTGCTTACATTC
>DAINNF010000089.1:0-10800 GCA_036736005.1 Acidobacteriota bacterium | reverse complement strand
GAAACTCTACGGGCTGTTCAAACAGGCCACCGTCGGCGACGTCTCGGGAGAGAAACCCGGTGCATTCGACTTTGTCCGGGGCGCCAAGTACGAAGCCTGGGAAGCGCTCAAAGGCATGTCATCCGAAGACGCCATGCAGGACTACATCGCGCTGGTGGAGCAACTGGAACAGGGCTGAGGATCAGAACCGCCCGGTTTCCGGTTCGTCGTGCGTCCATCCGTTGTGGTGGACCCGTTCGGGCATGAACCGTTTGGGCGTTGATTTGATTTCAGCAGGCGTTCCCATCACTACCAGCGATATGGGCAGAATATAGGACGGCAGCTCCAGCAGCTCCCGGACCGCCGTGATCCGTTCCTCCCGTGGGTACACCCCCAGCCAGCAGCTGCCATACCCCATGTCATGGGCGGCCAGCAACATGTTCTGCGTGGCTGCACTGCAATTCTCGGCCAGGTAGCCGTCCGCGGCTTCCAGCCGGCGGTCTCCGCATACCGCGATCACCAGCGGTGCTTCCCGTACCATGGCGGCATACGGATGGGCCGCGGGAATCCGGTCCAGCATCTCCCGGTCATCAATGACAACAAACTGCCAGGCCTGGGTGTTCCGTGCGGAGGGTGCGTACATGGCCGCTTCCAAAATCCGCTCCACGTGTTCATCGGGCAATGGTTCGGTTTTATATTTGCGGATGCTCCGCCTCGTCAGAATGGTCTGCAGGGTTTCCATGATCACCTCCGGCTGTTTCGGATTTCCGTTTATTCTAACAGGTATTGTTCACGTTGAAGGCGGCTCGAAAACAGAAAAGGCGGGGTATACTCCCCGCCCTCGTGAAAGCCATGAATCGGTTATTTATTTGCCGAGCCAGAGTCCGTGGAGGTTGCAATATTCCCGGGCGCTGATTTCTTTTGCATCCGCGATGCAGAAGAACGCTTCGGGCTTGTCGCCCGGGTTCAGGAATTTCTTGTAGGATACGCCGTCCGCCAACAGTTCAATCCACATGATCCAATGTTTTTCTTCCATGGGGTGCAGGGTGGTACCTACGGTCACCTTGTAGCCGTTGTCCACTTTTTCAATCACGGGCACGTGTTTTTCATTGGCCGCATCGGCGGTCTGTTCTTCCAGTTTTTCCATATTCTGACCACAGCAGACAAGGGTGCCGGCATTGGGGTCGAGCACTTCGACCAGGTTGCCGCACAGGTTACACTTGTACACTTCGTGGAGTTTCGTCATGATTTCCTCCTTCGGATTTGTCTGTTATTCATTATAGCCACTTGCCGCCTGCCTGTAAAACAGGACTGTCTCGTGGCGAACCGATTCAGGATCAATCCGGGACCGGAAGCACCGGTCCCGGCGTTTGAATCAGTATGCTTCGTCATCTTCCGCTACCGCTTCCGTCACGGGGTGACGGAAGGTGTGGTACACCCAGATCTGGTAGGCAATCACCAGGGGAACGAATACCAGGACCACGCCCAGCATGATCTTCAGTGTCAGCACGGAGGATGAAGAATTCCAGATGGTGAGTGACGCTGCGGGATCGATGGAGGACGGGTACATGTTTGGATACAGGCCCGCTATCCCGAAAAACGTGGCCAGCACGATGAAAGCGCTGGAAGCGAACCACGCCTTCCACCAGGCATTCTTTCCCATGAAGACCCGGACCATTATCAGGGCAACCACCGCCAGTGCCGGGATCAGGAACAGGACGGGTGTTTCCAGATAGTTGTCATACAGGGATGTGGCAAATGCGGAATGGACCAGAAAGGCCACCGCCAGAACCAGGACAATGATCCAGCGGATACCCGCCGCGTCCTGTGCCCGGTCGGAAGGGGCGCCTTCTGTTTTCAGCGCCAGCCAGATGGTGCCGTGCATCAGGAAGAAAGCCAGGAAGAACAGCCCGCCCACGATACCGTAGGGATTCAGCAGGGTAAACAGGTTGCCGTGGAACATGCCCTGTTTGTCGAACGGGATGCCGGCAAATATGTTGGCAAAAGCCACACCCAGGAGCAGGGCGGGAACGAAGCTGCCGACAACCATACAGATATCCCAGGTCCGCCTCCAGGCGGGGCTTTCCACCTTGCTTCTGAATTCGAAGGACACGCCTCTCAGGATCAGTGCAAACAGCAGCACCAGTAATGGCGTGTACAGCGTGGAAAACATGGTGGCATAGGTTTTCGGAAACGCGGCGAAGGTGGCACCGCCCGCGGTGATCAGCCACACTTCGTTGCCGTCCCAGAACGGTCCCATGGCATTGAACACCATGCGCCGTTCGGTATCGTTTTTGGCATACAGGGGCAGCTGGGAACCCAATCCCAGGTCAAACCCGTCCAGCATGAAATAGACGGCCCAGAGCAGGCCCCAGAGAACAAACCAGATAATGTTCAGCATGACGGCCTCCTTACTTGGGTTCCGGCCCTTTTCGGGCGAATTTGGCCAACAGATAGAAGTCTGCTACGCCCAGCAGGGTGTAAATCAGGGTGAAGGCAATGAGTGATGTGGCTACCTGCGTGGTGTTGATCGCGGTGGAAACCGCATCGGACGTCTTCATCAGTCCGTATACAATCCAGGGTTGACGCCCCACTTCCGCCACCGTCCAGCCCAGTTGGGCTGCCAGGTAGGGAAGCGGAATGGTCCACACCAGGATTCGCATGAACCGCGGATAGTTCTCAATGCTGTCCTGCCATCGCCAGGCGAGAATCCCCAGCAGAACAAACAGGAATCCCAGGCCCACCATTAGGCGGAAACTGAAAAAGGTGGGCATGACCGGTGGACGTTCATCCTTCGGAAATGCTTTGAGCCCTTTCACCTCGGCATTGATGGAGTGGTAGGCGAGCACGCTGAGCAGACGGGGGACAGCCAGAATTTCAATGGCGTTCCGTTCATTTTTCGGATCGGGCAGGATAGCCAGTCCGAGATCAGCCGGCTGCTGGCTTTCCCATAGCGATTCCATGGCCGCCAGCTTGGCGGGCTGATACCTGGCCACTTCCTCACCGTTCAGGTGGCCGGTACCGACTGAAAGTAACGCGAAAATAAGTGTGAATGTAGCAGCTGTGCGGAACGATTTCTTGAACAGTGCGACTTCGTTTTTGCGGAGCAGATGCCAGGCGCTGATGCCCATCACAAAGAACCCGGCCAGTACGAATGCCGAAATCACGGTGTGGGCGAATTTGAGCAGGGCATAGCTGGAGAAAATGACCGATGTGAAGCTTTCCAGTTCGGCCCGTCCGTTGCGGATGACGTAACCCACAGGGTGCTGCATCCATGCGTTGGCCACGAGAATCCAGAACGCGGAAAGGTTGGACGCGATGGCGACGATCCAGATGGCCGTGGCATGCATTTTCCTGCTCAATTTCTCCCAGCCGAACACCCAGACCGCAATAAACGTCGATTCCAGGAAGAACGCCAGGGTGGCTTCAATCGCCAGGAGTGAGCCGAATATGTCACCCACATATTCCGAGTACCGGGACCAGTTGGTACCGAACTGGAATTCCAGGGTAATGCCGGTAACCACCCCGATGGCAAAGTTGATCAGGAACAGCTTTCCCCAGAAGCGTGCCATCCGTTTGTAGTCTTCATCTCCCCGGCGGATATAGAGGGTCTCCATGATGGCGACCAGTACGGAGAGGCCCAGGGTGAGAGGTACAAACAGAAAATGGAAGTAAGTTGCCACGGCGAACTGGAGCCGTGACAGGGTTAGAACATCCATCGAAATTCCCCCTTTTTTTGAAATCAATTCCGGAATCGTCTCATTCTATCATGAGAACCGATTCACTTTCTTATAGCCAACAGTAATTATTACAAATAAGATTTTCCTCATCAAGGCGGAACTTGGACAAATCAGACCGGTTCGATACCGTTTTCCAGATAGAATGCGGTCTCTCTTTCGTAGTTGTTCAGAATACGGGAGATGTTCTGCCGGTCATCTTCGTTGAGATTGCGGCGTATGGTGGCCGGCACCCCCGCCACCAGTGTTTCCGGTGGGACGACCTGGTTTTCACGAACCAGTGCGCCGGCGGCCACCATGGCACCTTTACCGATAACGGCATTGTCCAGAATAACGGCTCCCATGCCGATCAGGCAACGGTCCTCCAGGGTACAACCGTGGAGAATGGCGCCGTGACCGACAATGACGTTGTTACCAATAAGGGTGGGGTAGATGCCGCCGGTGACATGGACGGTCACATTGTCCTGGATGGAGCTGTGGGTCCCAACCCGGATTCGGTCAATGTCCCCGCGTAAAACGGCGCCGAACCATACAGACGATCCGGCACCGATGATGACGTCTCCCAGTACGGTTGCGGTGGGAGCGACATAAGCTGTGGGATCAATATCCGGTATGATGTTGTTGTATTTATAAAGCACCTGGAGACCTCCTGAATATGTTGTTTCGTCCATTATAGCGGAGGTGGAAGCATGTTGACAGAGGGGTGCGCCATGCTATAATACCCTCTTGTTGTGAAGGGGGATATTGTGCGAATTGACCTGGCAAAAATTGATGCTGAGATCCTTGAAGGGGATTTCCGTATTGATTCGGCACCGGTTGAATCAGGCGGTGAGCCGTTTCTGCTCCAGGACTGTTCGGTACATTACAGCGTGTATCGCATCAACGGATCCGACATCTACCTGAAGGCACGGTACGAAGGGAAGCTGGAAATGGAATGTACCACATGTCTGGAGCGATTCCCCATGCCGGTGCAGGATGAGTTTGGTGTGGTGTTGACAACCCGCGCTCCGGAAAATGTGTCGGAAGCGGACACCGAAGAATTGGACGGTGAGGTTGAGTTGATCCTTGAGGATTATATCGACATCAGCCGGCACGTGATTGACACCGTTCAGTTGAACGTCCCGATGGCTGCGCGCTGCAGCGAGGCATGTAAAGGTATCTGTCCCACATGCGGCGCAGATTTGAATCACACAACGTGCAACTGCAGCCGGGAGCACAGCGATCCCCGATGGAATGCATTGAAATCACTTTTGGATAAGAAGGAGTAAGCCATGGCGAATCCGAAAAGAAGACATTCGAAGGCAAGGCGGGACAAGCGTCGGGCGCATGATGCGATGAAGGTACCGACATTGACCATTTGCCCCAACTGTCAGGAAAAGAAACTGCCACACCGGGTCTGTCCCCATTGCGGGTACTACAAGGGTGAGCAGGTGATGGAAACAACCGAATTCTAAGTTCGGTCAATCGTTTTCTTCAGAAGGGGGGAGCTTGTCTTCTCCCTTTTTCTTTTGTCTGTTCTTTCCGGAAGATGATCTGGAGTCGGCTTGCTTTTCTGTTTTTTTCTGTTTGCCTGTCTTCTTCGGGGATTTCTTCTCAACATCCGTGCGGTTCCATATCTGAACGATCAGGAAGAAGTACCCGTAACTGAACACCGCAAGGCCGGTAATGATTGAGGCAGCAAGAATGAGCGGGTGTTGCAGCAGGATACCCGTCATCAACAGCCCAATCGGCAGAACACCGATAACGAAAACCACCAGCAGGAAATAACCGAAGGTTCTGAGCGTGTGGGGGCCCCGGAAACCGGATATCAGGATACGGGGACGCAGGGACGGTTCCGTCATCCGGAAGTAACGGATTCTTGTTCTGAATTTAATGAAGGTCAGGTATTTCCACCCCAGTCCGGTCACGAGCAGTGCAATTCCATATGTGACAAGAAGTGGTGTTTCGGTGATGCCGGTTGCCATGAAGTGGCGGGTAATGGGACGCGTAATCCCGTATACCAGGATCAGCAGCACCATATAACAAAGAAAAAAGACTGCTGTTGTGAGCAGGAAGAAGATGACGTCTTTTCGGCGGGGTAACCGACCGCCCAGTCTGGCCAGTGCGGTAATGGTCAGCCATCCGATAATCCCGTAGAGGATGATGATGGCCGGAATGACGGTAGGGCTCACCTCAGGCCAGCGACTGAAACCGTGAAAGAGTCCGTACCGCTCAGGCGCAAAAGGTGTTGTGGAACCGACAAGGAAATAGGCCAACAGCAACAGGCCGACCATGGAGAGGTAGGCCAATGCAATTTCGCGCACCAGTTGAACCGTCCTAGAAGCCATAACTGACCATCTCCAGAAGGGTGATATACAGCATGGTGGACCCCATGGCGGCCACCTCGTCCGGCCGCATAGTGTACCGGTTGTTATGCCGGTCCAGATCAATCAGAATGGTCCGGTCAGGGTCAATCCATACTTCCCGGACAACGACGTCCGGGTCTGTTTCAATGGTTTCCGTATATACGGTAGAAAGTGCCGGCATCGTCCCTTTCTTTCGTTGTCCGTTGCTGAGTCGGATGGAATATGGAACCGGAAGAGGGAGATTCTCTTTCACCAGAATGACTTGATGTTGATTCTTCTGGCGGGATTCCGGTTCTTCCAGGTATGCATCTTTCACCGGCACGTAACCCCGAAATCCGGGCAATGAACGGGTTTTCACCGAATAAACGGCCGCATCGGGAAAGCTGGTTTCGTGGATGATCTGATCCATAAGTCCGGCATAACGGTTTTCCGTATGGGCGTTGAAAGCGTCCACGAAGTCCCGGCCGGTGGGGTGTGTAAACTGGTTTCGGGCCACATAATCTTTCATAATAACGATCATTTGATCGAGGCCGATCTGATTTTCCAGGGTTTTCAAGAACAGTGCGACTTTGTTGTAGGATGCCATGCTGTAGGCGTCCCGGGTGGGATACAGATTGGCCGGCAGATCCGGTTTCAAATACCGTAACCAACGGTAATCCTTATCCATCATCCGGGTGAAGATATCCGCACAGAACCGTTCCAGTGCATTGTAGCTGCAATCCCCGTAAACTTCAGTCATAATCGCGCCCGTCATGTAGGTCGTGATACCTTCATCCAGCCAAGCTTCCCGATATTCGTTGCTGGCCAGCATTCCCTGGAAATAGGAATGGGTGAATTCATGGATAGCGGTTTCCTCGGGCAGTCGATACCATGCCGGGAAAACTTTCAATGCAAAACCGGTTGCCAGCATGGGATATTCCATGCCACTGGCTGCGATTCCACAGAAGGGCACATCTACCAGTGTGTAGTTCGGATACGGATAGACCGCGATGTTCCGGTTGTACCAGTTGAAGGCGGCTTTGAGCGCCTGCATCTGCCGCTCCGCCAGTTCTTCGTGTCCGGGTGGATAGTAGACGTACAGTTCGGTTCCGGCCACCGTCCGCTGAAGAATCTGGAATTGGTCCCATACCGCAGCGGCGAAGTCATGCACATCTTCAGCGTAAAACCGGACCTTTTTGCGACCGTTTGTCGGTTGAACCGCAACACGGGAACCGGTGGCGGCGATCCGGCAGGTTTCCGGAACTTCCAGCGTGACATCGTATACACCGAATTCGGCAAAGAACTCGCCGTTGGGACCGTATTGCGGGCAGTCCCAACTGCCGTCCTCCGTCAACATACCCAGTTTGGGATACCATTGGGCCAGCATATGAAAGCTGTCCGCGTATCCGCTTCGCATCACAATGCGGGGCAATTTGGTTTGAAACTTCATCTCCAGGAGAACCGATTCACCCGGCTGAATCAGGTACGGCAGGGTAATGGTCGCCACCGTTTCATCGATTTCGATCTGAGCGGTTACGTCGGTGAAGTTTGCCCGCACCTCCAACAGTCTGCAGTAGCCGATGGTATGGCGATTGACCGGTACATTCAACATGCGCCGGAGCTCCCGGATACCATCCGCCATGCGGGTATTGTTGGACGAGAATGCATTGAGATACAGGTGGAGCTGGACGGTACCGATCGGGGCCTTGCTGTTGTTGAGCAGGTAAACGTCCTCTTTTCCGGTGATCATGTGTGTGTCGGTGTCCAGTGTGGCATCGATCCGGTATCCCACCGTCCGGGGCGTCATCGGTACGTCGAACCAGGCGAAATCATCCAGCTCAAACGGATTCTGGGCGGAAAGCTGTACTGTAATCAGAGCCAGAATCAGAAGAAATCGCTTCATTTATCCAGCGGCTTCAATTGCGAATTCTGATGCATCATGGTGTCGGTCACACTGCGTGCCTCTTCAAAGGAGCGGATCAGGTGCGGTGTGATGAAGAGGAGCAATTCTACCCGTTTTTTCAATTTTTCATCGGTACCGAAAATCCGTCTCAGGACAGGCAGTTTATAGAACCAGGGGATACCCCGGCTGTCATTCTGTTCCTTTTCCTGAATCAGGCCACCGAGCACCATGGTCTGTCCGTTCTTCAACAACAGCGTGGTATCTATGATCCGCTGGACGGAAACGGGGTTGCCGTTGGAGTCGACGCCGGTCAGGTCACTGACATCCTGTTTCACTTCCAGGACGATGTCACCGTTTGAATTGATATGGGGGGTGACCGTCAGGATAATCCCGTAATCCCGTTCCTCGAAGTTGCTGAACAAGCCGCCGACTCCCGCCGCGGTGTTGGTATTGATGGAAGTCTGTACGAAACGTCGTTCCACAACTTTCATGGTGGCTTCATGGTTGTCGTATGTGACCAGTTTGGGATGGGAGAGCACGCGGGCCTTCTTGGCCTGGGCATAGGCGTTCAACTGGGCACGGACCAGTGCATCATTGATGGACAGGGAATACCAGAACCCGGTGTCCTCCGGGACATCACTGAGCGGGAAGTTGGATCCACCGGAACTGTCGAAGGAGGTGTCTCCCCAGGAATTCCGGATACGTCCGTCGTCTCCGAAGGACCATCCGATGCCCAGTTTATTGGTATCATCCAGTGTAACTTCTACGATAAGACTTTCCAGGAGCACCTGCTGGGGTGCCTGATCGAGACTGGCAATCAGTTTCCGGATCTTCTCAATATTCTCCGGAATATCCGTAATCACAATGGAATTGCTCTGCTTGTCCGCCATGATGCCGGAACCTTCGCCGGAACGGCCCAGTGCTGTTTCGTCCCGCAGGGTCTGCACAATGTTGTCGGCGGTACTGTAGTTGACTTTGATGACCCGCGTTTCCTTGTCGGCCAGTTCCCGGGGAAGGATCTCGATAACATTGTTCTTTCGCAGGCTGGTGAGCTTATGGAATTGAAGGACGGTGTCCACCAGCTGGTCCCAGGGGACATCCTTGACTTCAATGGTAATGGTACCCTGCACCTGCTCATGGATCAGGAAGTTGACGTGAGCCACTTCCGAGATGGCCCGGAAGAAGTCATGGATATCCGCCTTGTAAAACGACAGGGAAACCGGTTCCCCGGAATATTCACGGGTATTTTCCAGTTCCTGATCCAGTTGACGGGTGGCATTCGGATCCGTGACCGGCGTCAGTGGCTGAACATCCAGCACCTTCAAGTCCGTAATGCTGGAAAGGTCCGGTGACACAGCCTCGTCGTCGGCAGTCTTCCGCATGCAGGCGACCGTCAACAGGAGCATGGGTAGTATCAGCCATTTGCTTCTCATATATCACCCCTTTTGGTTTGCTTGATCAGGTGGATATTCAGCATCAAGGTAAACTCCTGTCCGCCCGATTCAAGAATCACACGGTCGGACAGGATTTCCTTAACAGTCAATGTTTTGATCGGATCTCCGATGCGATAGAACTGATGATTGATCAGCGCGATCCGGTTCGCAATGATGCCGGTCAGTTTCAATTGAGCCAGCTGCTCGACGGCGGTGGGCTCTTTCGGTTTTGTCACGGTACCGGACTCGGACAGCAGAAAACCGGGGCGTGCAAATGGGTTTCGTTCCGCCAACGCCGGCAGCACGATAATGAACAGGAGAACGATCCACAAGACCCGAATTCGTTCAGGGTTTCGCATTGAGGGCCTCCTGTTCTTCCCTGTACAGGGAGATCAATGTTTCCAGTCCCTGGATCTTGTAGGCATTCACGGTAAAGAACGCCGAGATGGAAAGCGGATTTTCAGGATCAATCGCAAAACGAACACCGTTTACCGTCAGAAGTCGCTGAGCATCTTCGATTGAATGCATGAAGGACATGATGTGTTCATAGTCAGCCTGGGCGGAGACGGAAACGGGAATGATCGTGTATTTTCGTTGTTCCACATAATCCTTTTCTGCAATGCTTTGAATCAGAAAGGATACTTGCTCGCTCTGGGCGAGGTGGGACAGAATGCCGGCAATTTCGTCCTGACTGGGGACCTGTCTGGACAGGGAGTTAAACTGCTGTTTCAAATCGGCACTGCGGAGTTCTTCCCGGGCTTTCCGTTCCTTCAGACTGTCCAGTATCTGGAGCTTCTGTGTCAGGGTATCCGCCTCCTGCTCCATTTGTTCATTTTCGATTTCAATCAGTCGTGTCCGATCCACCAGTGGTGATATGATCAGGAAATAAAATACCAGGAAGATGCAAATGAACATGAAGTAGGGAAAAATCTTCTGATCTCTGCTGTGCATGCCGGTGTATTTTCTTTCCAGTTTCAACAGCAGCAATCTCATTTTTCCCCCTCGACCCAGACCATGTTGATCGAAAACGTGTAGTATTTCAGGCCTTCGCTGTCCACGAGCTTCAGTGCGACCTTGACATTCCGGTAGCGTTTTTCCAGTTGATGCACGAACCGGTTGAGATCGGCCAGCGTCAGGGCACCGCCATCCATGGAAACCGATACTGTTTTCGGTCCGGGACCGGAAACCAGGTCCGCACTGATGTTGTCCAGCCATACTTCATTGTTCATGAGACCGGCAATTTCTGTTACCAGGCCGGTCCACTTGTAGCGGCGATCCATCAGGGCGGTAACTGTTTTGACGCTGTCCAGAAGCGCCTCATTGTCCTTCTTGAGGCGGGCCAGCGTTGCGGTCAGTTCCATCATCTGGCGGTCCTTGATACGCAATGTCTGGAGTTTCTCGTCCAGCGTACGGTTGTTGTGGCG
>DAINNF010000088.1:0-10812 GCA_036736005.1 Acidobacteriota bacterium | reverse complement strand
AAAATGGTGCGCCTTGCAGGACTCGAACCTGCGACACCAGGATTAGGAATCCTGTGCTCTATCCACCTGAGCTAAAGGCGCGACCGAAGCTATCCTACCCGACTGCCGGATCATCTGTCAATCGGGAGTAGACGCCGGAAGAAATGAAACCGGACCCGCAAAACCGGCGTAAGCGAACATACGACCCGACAGGGTATCCGGGGGGTTGGAACCGCTGAATGATGAATTTCCTTGTCACAGCGGATGGCACATTCTACAATGGGGACACAGCAAAAAACGCTGGAGGGAGCCATGAAAACCAAGATAAACATGCTGGGCGATGTTGTTGTACTGGAACTCCAAGGCAAAATTACGATTGGTGAAGGCGACGTGTTGCTGCGGAAGAACATAAAAGAGCAGGTAGAGAAGGGAAATTTGAAAATGGTGCTGAACATGGATGACGTCAAGTACATGGACTCATCCGGTGTCGGCGAACTGGTCAGTTCTTTCACCACGGTCAAGAACGCCGGCGGCAAACTCAAACTGGCCAACCTGCATCCCCGCGTTCACGATCTGCTGCAGCTCACCGCACTGATCACCGTATTTGAAGTATTCGACAGCGTGGAAGATGCGCTGAACAGCTTCTGATCCGGAATTACCGAAAACACAGCGAGAGGCGGGTTTGACCCGCCTTTTTTTTGTGCTTCTTTTCCGTCCATGGCATAATGAGTATAGAAACCACGCGAATCTGAACGGAGGCACTGTGCGGGAAGCACGCCATTTCCGGGAACTGGAAAATCGACGGGTGGAATGTCGCCTGTGTCCCCACCAGTGCAAACTGGACCCGGGCCAGAGCGGCATCTGCCGGGTACGCAGGAACGAAGATGGAAAGTTGATTTCCCTCAATGCGGACCGCCTGGTAGCGGCCAACGTGGACCCCATTGAAAAGAAGCCGCTCTATCATTTCTACCCCGGACGTGAGACCCTTTCCATCGCCGGAGCGGGTTGTAACTTCCACTGCACCAACTGTCAGAACCACACCATTTCCCAGGCAAACGAAGCTCTGATTGCCGGTGCCCGGAATACCCGTCCCGCAGACATTGTCAGATCTGCAACAGAACGGGGCCTGCACCACATTACGTTCACCTACACCGAACCCACCGTATTCTTCGAGCTGATGCTGGAAACCGCCATATGCGCCCGGGAACAGGATATCCGGCTGTCCATGGTATCCAACGGGTTTATCAACCCGGAACCGCTGGCAGAACTGCTGCCCTATCTGGATGCCGCCAATATTGATCTGAAGTTCGGCACGGACGACGATTACAGACGAATCACAAAGGGTTGGAAGGGACCGGTACTGGACACCATCCGGACATTGTGGAACGCAGGCGTGATTACAGAAGTCACCACATTGATCATACCGGGACTGAACGACTCACCGGAGACATTCAATCCCGTTCTGGACGATCTGAAAGCCATCTCCAATCAGATCCCCTGGCATCTCAGCGCCTTCTATCCCACCTTCCAGATGACCGACAAGCCGCCCACGAAACCGGACACCATCCGGAACCTTCGCGCTCTCGCGCTGGATGCCGGCATGCAGTACGTATATACCGGAAACATCGTGGATGAAAGCGGCGCTGACACACGATGTCCCCATTGCGGAGCCACCGTCATCCGCCGCAGCCGGCTCATGCTCCGGGACAACCGGCTGATCGCCGGGGGGTGTCAGGAGTGTGCCACCCCCATATACGGCCGCTTCAGCTAGCTGCTCGTTCTTTTCCGTGATCTCTGCGTTCCCGAACCTCTCAAAATGCTCGAGTACCACTTTATGTACACTCCGCTTCTTCGAGGTTCGGCGCCTTGATCTCACGAAAAATTCCTTCGCAACAGCACCATAGGCTTGCGCTTGCTCGATCTCAAGCGCCTTGCCAGAACGGAAAACCTCTCCGCAGGTGCAAGGCAAGTTTTAGTTTGAGTTTAAGCTTGAGTTTGAGTGAAGCTCCGGCCTCCATCCACCGCGACAGCGTCGCCAGCGCCTTGATCTCACGGAAAAGCAAAACCGTGATTTGTGGAGAAAAGAAACGGCCTGCAAAGCAGCCGCTCAAATTTCCCGCAGGGATAATTTGAAAACGGCCGCTTTGAATTGAAGCGTGTGGGGGGATAGCAGGCAAACTGTCTTCTCAATCGTTTCCCGTACGACTGCGGAGAGATGATTTGTACTGGCAAGGCTTGAGCCGACGCGAAAGCGCAGCATACGTAAGTGGGTATGTGAGCATTTCAAGGAGGATCGTAACGCAGCCAGAACGAATCAGATCCCGCAGTACATTGTGCAATGAAACGAACGTGGGCTGTCTACTACAGAATCAGCATGCAGTCGCCATACGAATAGAAGCGGTACCTTTCTTCCACGGCCTGACGATACGCGTCCAGCACAAACTCTCGTCCCGCAAACGCACTCACCAGCATAATCAACGTCGACTCCGGCAGATGAAAATTGGTCAGCATGGTGTCCACGAACCGGAACTTATAGGGCGGATAAATGAAAATCTCCGTCTCATCCACCACCGGCCGGATGTCCCCATACTTCGCCATGCACCCTTCCAGCGTCCGCACAGCAGTTGTTCCCACCGCCATCACCTTGCCGCCCTTCGCCTTCCAGTCGTTGAGCGCAGACGCGGTCTGCTGGTCAATCTCATACCGTTCACTGTCCATTTGATGATCCCGCACATCATCCACACTCACCGGCCGGAATGTCCCCAGCCCGACATACAGGGTGACCTTCTCGACCGGCACACCCCGGTCAGCCAGTGCATGCAATATTCGGGGTGTGAAATGAAACCCCGCCGTGGGTGCCGCCACTGCACCGGTCTTCTCCGCAAACACGGTCTGATAGCGCGTCCGGTCTTCTTCCCGGGGCTGCTCCCGTTTGATATAGGGTGGCAGCGGTGTCTCCCCGTACCGCTGTATCCGATCGAAGGGCTTGTCGCCGGTAAGGGCAACTTCGTGAATTCCTTCGCCCAGAACCTGCTCGATCACCAGCTTTTCACCATCCGGAAACGCCAGTTCGGTTCCCGGTTTCACCCGCTTGGAGGGACGCACCAGACACCGCCAACGGACACCTGCCCCGTCCAATTGGCGCAGCAGAAAGATCTCGATCAGGGCGCCGGTCTCCACCTTCTGCAGATGGAGCCGTGCGGGAAATACACGGGTATTGTTCACCACCAGCATGGTGTTTTCCGGTACCAGATCCACGATATCGCGGAATTCGTAATGGGACACCGACCGGTCCGCCCGGTTCAACACCATCATCCGGGAAGCGTCGCGCGGTTCCACCGGTTGCTGGGCAATCCGGTCTTCCGGCAGATGATAAGAGAAGTCGGTTCGCTTCACTGAAGCTCCCCGATCATGAAGGGACGTGCAAAATGGTTCCCCGCATGTTCGTAATAAAGGGGTAAGTCCGGCGCATACAGCACCCGGTCGTCGGCTGAAAACACGTGCAGTTTGCCCACTTCAAAGGACCCTTCCCCCGCGTACATGGCCAGTTTGTCGCCCTGTACCAGGAACATGCCCTTTTTCAACTGTTCCGTCCGGATCGGGTTCCCCTTCCCATCCACGTAAACATTCTTCTTTTCGTCCAGGCGGACGTTCTCCAGTACGGGTACAATGCGCTTCTTCAACGCTTCCACGTCACCCTGGGGGATTCCTTCGAAGCCGGCCATGCGGGCCGCTTCTGTGAAATAGGAAACCTGATCGATGGCCAGCCGCCGGGCCACCGGTGAATCTTCACCGGCAAACGTCTCCCAGTCCAGTGACCGTGCATATGCCAGGTTGAACAGAGACACCGCATAACCGAACAGATCACGGGACGGCGCCATCTGAACGCAGAAAACCTTTTCCGACAGAATGTTTCCTTCATCAATGTCTTCTTCGCCGGGAGATTCCGCCTTCTGCACCACATCCACCATGGAGGTCTTGATTTCCGCCCGGACTTTAAACCGCATCACCCCGTTGTTCTGACGGGGATAGCTGTTGAGAAAACCGGTCACGTCCAGAACGTGGGTCCATTCCAGCGGCCAGTCCGCCTGAAACTGATATTTGTATTCGAGTGCGTCATACGCAAACGGTTCGTCTTCCAGGCGCGGCTTGATACGCGGTTCGATCTTGGACCACAGGAACCGGACTTCCTTCCATTTGAAAGTGTCCCAGGGTTCGATCCGGTCTTCCGGGATGAATTTACCGTCCAGCTTCAGCATCGGTGACATGGAAAAATAAGTGGGTTCGGTGTCACCGGATTTGCGGGCGATCACCACCGCCTGCAGTTCGGGCTCATCCTCCGGTGTCACCACCAGGAAGTCATCGGTTGCATAGTCCACCCGGTTGGTCTTCAGTACCACCCGGGCATCAATAAACTCGGGTGCCTGACTCACCCGCAATTTGGGATGAATCACAAAGAAGTACAGGCCCGCACCCCCGATCAATACCAGGAGCACCAGCAGCAAAGCATTGTCTTTCAGTTTACCAATCAACGTCATGTCAGTCCCTCCGAGAGGATATGGTAGCACGTATGATCACTTTTCAGGGTCCAGGGTGATACGCCGGGATCCCCCACAATGGAGAGGCCCGGACTTTCGCGGCGATTTATGCCGCAGTAGCCCGTCGCGTGGGACAAATGGGACGGATGAACCCGGACGGTGTCTCCGGGCGAAAAGCGGCCGGACTTCAATGCAGCGCCATAAATCCGGGTCATCACCACGTGCCGCAACGCCGGATGAAATAACCCGGCCTCGACAGCTCCCGGCTCCATCAGGGCATCCGTCGCCTGCAATCCGATCCGGATTACCGGAATGTCCGAAGCGGCAAACCGGACCAGTGCATGGGTCAACCGCTCCAGAACAATGTCATCGGGCAGCGGTTTCAGCCCCCGTTGCGCAAAGGACGTTCCCGCCAGGATCAGCAACGGATGAATCCGCACAGTATCCGGCTTCAGTTCCACACTTTTCTCCACCGTCTGCTTCCAGGAGGCATCACTCTCGGCCGGCGATCCGGTCATCAGGTGAATACCGGTGACGAGGCCCGTCGCCCGGCATCGCCGAACCGATTCCATTCCCTGTTCTGCCGTATGGGAGCGGTTCAATTGCAGCAATACCCGGTCATCCAGCGATTGCAGCCCGATTTCTACTGACGTCACCCCATGCTCCTTCATCCAGGAAATGGTCTCGTCCGGCAACCGGTCCGGACGGGTCGAGACGCGGATCCCGGAAATCCGGCCTGAACGGACATACACCTGCAACGGCTCCAACCAGGGCGCCATCCGATCCGAACCGCCCCAGGTAAAGGTACCCCCGTAGAATGCCACTTCCCGCTGCTCTCCGTTCCCGGCTTCGCCTGTCGACAACCAATCCGTCAATTGAACCATCATCGCGTCCGGATCCGCAGAAATGGCACAGGGACCATTGGCCACAGATGGATTACAGAATCCGCAGTTGTAGGGACAATCAGTTTCCGGAATGAATATCGGGAAAATCTGCATGGAGCAACTCACTCAACTTCCGACCGTCATCCGTCCGGTTCAGCAGCTGCCGGGCGCATTCCTGGTGGGCCTGTTTCTTGCTGCGCCCTTCTCCCCTGCTGAGGGATTTGCCTCTGAATCGGAGTTCGGCTGTAAACACGGCATCATGAACCGGGCCGCTCCGGTTCACAATGACATAATCGGGCGGTTCCAGTCCGGCGCCCTGGAAAAACTCCTGCAGACGGGTTTTGTAGTCAAAAACCACCTGGTCCACGTCTTCAACCAAATTGCCTGTTTCATCCAGTACACGGAAGATAAAAGAACGGGCCACATCCAGTCCGCCGTCCAGATACAGGGCACCGATCACGGCTTCCAGCAGGTTCTCCTGCAATTTGGGGTTATCGCGGATGGAGGGGTCGTTCTCATCCACCAGCAGAAAGCGGTGCAGGCCCAGATGTTCGCAGATCGCGGTCAGAACGTCGGAGTGGGTCATGTATGCCTTTGCCCTCGTCAACGATCCTTCCGGCACGCCGGGGAACCGCCGGAACAGATCGGCAGCCACCACAAATCCCAACACGCTGTCTCCCAGGAATTCCAGCCGCTCGTTGTCACAGTCCAGTTCATACCGGTACGCATAGGAAGCATGTGTGAACGCTTTCTTCAGAAGCTCCGGATCATCGAACCGGTAACCGAGACGCTGTTGCACCTCTTCCCGCCACTGCTCATCCATGCCATCCCTCCGTCAAGTTCAACGATTCCAGTTCCGCCCCGAAATCCAACAGGCGGTATTCGGAAAATGCCGGACCCGTTAATTGTACACCTACCGGCAACCCTTCCGAACCGCTGCCCGCAGGGATGCTCAGCGCGGGCAAACCGGCAAGTGATGCCATCACCGTCAACTGATCCGACCGGTACATGTCCAGCGGTCGCCGTCGGCTTCCCAGTGGAAACGCCACGGTAGGTGTGGTGGGTGACAGCATGACATCCGCTTGTTTCCAGAATTGATTCACGTGATGCACCAACCGCCGCCGTACTTCCCGGGCCTGCCGGTAATAGGCCTCCCCTTCCCCGGCCGCCAGGCACCAGGTTCCGGTCAGGATCCGGCGTTTTACCTCCACGCCGAACCCCGCGCTGCGACTTCTCACCACATCCGGTCCATGGAGACCGTACCGCAAACCGTCAAACCGGCTCAGGTTGGACGCCGCCTCGGCAGAAGCAATGACATGATACAGGGACAGCATATCCTCCGGGTCAACGGATGGTATCTCCCGCACCGCATAACCCGATTGCCGCAACCGGTCCATCATCCCCCGCACCACATCACGAACATCCCCGTCACATACCTCCAACACGGCAGGGTCCCACCCGATCACCGGCCGTTCTGAAGATCCGGTGCGCAAAACCGGTTTCCCTTCCGGAAACGGGCAGCTGGTTGCGTCCAGCGGGTCCGGTCCTGCAATCGCATCAAACACCTGTCGTGTCCGTGCCACATCCGGTGCCAGCACACCGATCTGGTCCAGTGATGACGCGAACGCCGTCAACCCGTAACGGGACACCGCTCCCCAGGTAGGTCGCAAGCCCACAATACCGCAGAAGGCGGCCGGCTGGCGAACGGAACCGCCGGTATCGCTTCCCAGCGCTGCATCCACCAGTCCTGCGGCCACGGCGGCAGCCGATCCGCTGCTGGAACCACCGGGTACCCTTTCCGGATCCTGTGGATGTCTTGTGGGTCCGAACGCGGAGTATTCCCCACTGGAACCGAAACCGAATTCGTCCATGTTGGTCTTTCCCGCAATCCAGGCCCCGGCATTCCGCAACCGTGTAACCACAGTGGCGTCATAAGGCGATACATAGTCGGCCAGCATCCGGGAAGCGCAGGTCATGGGCATGCCCTTCACCTGGATATTGTCCTTCACACCGATCAACACACCCGCCAATGGACACGGTGCTCCCGCAGTGTCCTCCTCCGGTTGGCGGTTGTCGATATGCAGAAACGCATTGAGATTGTCCGGGACCGGACGTCCGCCAGCGATGCGGATGGCGTTCATGTGTCCTCTCCCAGTACGGGGGGCACGATCAGAAATCCCTGTTCGTCCAGCCGGTCGGGGCCGAACAGACTGTCTCCGGCTGGATCGGCATGCGGCTCATCGGCACGCAACGGAGATGGCTCAGTCCGGCTGTCCTGATCATCGTCCAGCTGGATCCGGCCCACTCTCTGAACAAAAGAGACCATGTCCGAGAGGTCCGTCTCAAACTGCGCGATTTCACAATCATCCAGGATCAATCCGGCCAGCCGCGCAATCCGTCTGATACGGCTATCTTCCTGAGTCAACTGATACCTCCACATGATATCCTCTCTGAACTCTAACAGATCAGCACGGTCGCTGCAACTTGCGATGCGTGTCAACCTCCCGCCCTCCCCGTTTGACAAAAGCTTCGTTTTGACCGATATTAGACATACGCAGTTATCCAACCGACTCGTTATATTTCGGAGGACCATATTCATGATCAAGTTCAAATTTCCACACAAATACCCCCTGAAAAACGGAGAAACCGTAACCGTTGATTACCTGAAAACGTCCCAGTACCAGGAATTCTTCGATTTTCTGGGACGCTTGCGCGATGAAGACAAGCTGTACATGAAGTACGATGTTACCAATCTCGATTATGTCAAGGAACGGATCCAGGCCATTGATGAAAACCGTCGAATCTCTCTGGTCGCGTGGAATGACGACAAACAGATTGTGGGGGAAGCCACGGTATACTGGTCCAGTTTCGGCTGGAAATCCCACATCGGCAAACTGCGGATCACCGTCGCAGACAACTACCGCCGTCTCGGCCTGTCCAAGTATCTTGCCCAACTGATTTTCTTCAAGGCCCAGGAATTGGACCTCACAAAGATAACCGGCGAAATTGTCGCCATCCAGAAGGTGGCCCGCCGCATCATGAAGTCACTGGGATTTCAGAAAGAGGCCATCTTGCATGGATTCGCCCGGGACAACAAGGGCAACCGGCATGACATCATTCTGATGTCGGCTGACCTGGAACGCCTGCTGGACCGTTACGAGAACATGGTCTGGGACCAGGAGCATAAAGGCGGATGATTGTTTCCCCGCCGGATCGGGAGCGAGCTGCACAGCAGCTACCCCCTACCGCGTGGACGCGCTCTCGATCCGGTTTAAATCTACCTGACGGAAAGCCTCGACAACTTCCGGATAGTACACGCGCCCTTTCAACGCAATCAACTCGTCCCGTGACTCTATCATGCTCTTCTGCTGCTTATAGCGGCGGTTGGGCGATGTCATCGCTTCGAAGGAATCCGCCAGGTTAATGATATTGGCGGCAATGGACACATTTCGGGTCCCTTCCGGATAGCCGCTGCCGTCCAGATTCTCGTGATGCTGTCCCACCACCCGGGCAATATCTTTGAAATTGAGCTCTTCCAGAATCTCCTGCCCGAATGTCACATGCTTGCACAGATATCGTCTTTCGTAAGCCTCCAGTTTGCCGATCTTGTTGATCAGCGTCCAGGGCAGCTTCAACTTGCCGATGTCATGGACAAAAGCGGAAAGATAGAGTGTCTGAAGATCCAGTTGGGTTTGAATATACGGGTACAGCGTGACCAGCTTGCGGCCGATCGCCGAGCTGAGCGCCGCCACCCGGCTTGAATGCTGCTTGCCCGTGTACCAGTCCTTTTCCTCCAGGAACTCCACAAACTGTTTCAGCAGGGAATTCCCCTTCATGTAAAACTCGCTGACGTCCTTGCGGTGCTCCGGATAGGACACGGAGAACTTGTGAGCCACCTCGAGGAACATGTCCATCACATACAGTTCCATGAACACGTCCGGTGTATTGAAGGATGCCCGGAATGCCAGCTTGGCGTCCATGTAGGCATCGGAAAACGCATTCCGGCAGGAATGAAGATAGGCCCGCACCGCGTAAAAATAGAAGCTGTGGGCGGTAAAAAACTCCTTGTTGGAGTTGACCATATTGCCGGCCTGCTCCACATCCCGGCGAGCTTTCGGTGTATGTCCGGTTTCGGCGTACAGCAGCGCCCGTTCGCACAGGTGGTAAAACTTGTACCGCCGCTGGGTGCTGTCCGACAATTTGTTCACATAGGTCAATGCGGTTTCATAGAGGGTCTTGCGCTTGCGGCTGCCCGCGGTCTCCTGACGGCTCAACTGAATCACTGCGTTGACATGCACTTTTGTGAGCCGGTACCGGAGTCCTTCCAGGTTCAGGGGCAACAGGGGCACGTAGACGTCGTCCAGTTCATGGGAACTGATATAGTCCAGCGCACGGCGTGTGGTGGACACCGCCACGTCCGGACTCCCGGATCGGATGGCGAGAATGGACTGGGTCAGCAGATTGAACACATAACAGGAGGACAACTGGGTACCCGATATTTCCAGCGCCCGCTTCAACCGTTCGTCCGCTTCCTCGTTCATCCCATTGACTGCAAACAGGTAACCGGCGGCGGAGTTCAGCATCACTTTGCTGTCCGCATCCAGTCGTTCTCCGAACATCTCGTCCAGACGGAGTACCAGTTGCAGGGCGCTGAGGGTATCCCCGGTTTCCATGAAATTCCCCACATACCGGAACAGACGTTCCCGGTATCCGGCAAATTCATGAATGTCACTCAGAGATTCCTCAAAGTGTGCGGTAATGGAATCCAGGATCACGGGCACGCGGACGGAATAGAGTTCAAAGTCCCGCCTGGATAGTGTCTTGATGTTGCGCAGCCGACTTAACACAATTTTTTTCACATCTTCATTGTAAAAATGTTGATCGCATAATACAAGATCGATGTTCAAATGGGCAGAATCTGTCACAATCCGGCATTCCAGTGACACCTCGTTTCCACTTTAAGTTCCCCCCATCATCCTCTAGAATGGTAACAGGAATGAACCTCAACAAGAGAAGCAGGAGGAAACATGGCAGAAACCTTTCTGGAAACCGGCAACCAGGCACCGGATGTGACACTGGCCAATGCCGATGAGAACACGCTCAAGATCTCCGACTACCGGGGGAAGTGGGTGGTGTTGTACTTTTATCCCAAGGACAACACCCCGGGCTGTACCACTGAGGCGATGGACTTCACCGCTTTGAAGGATGACTTCGCACAGGAAGACGCCGTCATCATCGGTGTCAGCCCGGATTCCTGTAAGAGTCACCGGAATTTCCGGGAGAAGAAGAACCTGACCATCGAACTGCTCAGCGATCCGGACCAGCAGGCGCTGGAGGCGTACGGCGTGTGGCAGAAAAAGAAAATGTACGGCAAGGAATACATGGGAGTGGTACGGACCACTTACCTGATC
>DAINNF010000087.1:0-11316 GCA_036736005.1 Acidobacteriota bacterium | reverse complement strand
GTCCAGTTCGGCTACGGTAAGGTTGGTAGACTGTGCACTGGATACCGTACTGATGACCGGTGCCTGCGCTGAGACAATAATTGTCTCCGAAACCTGATTGTCCATTTTCATAACCAGGTCAAGTTTCATCTCACCGCCCAGCGGAATCCTCAGATTCTCCTGTACAGTGGTCACAAAGCCGGCAAGGCTCGCTTCCACCGTGTAGACACCGGGGGGCAGAGACGGAAACCGGTAGGACCCTTTCACACCCGTTACCGTACTCACCTGTCCGGCAACCAGCTTGTCGGACTTGGCGACCACGGTGGTACCCGGCAGGGGTGTGCCCTGATCATCCGTGACAAAGCCTCGCAGGCTACCGGTAGTCGTGCCCTGCGCAAATGCGAGTGTCGACATCAGCAGCAGCGCTGCGAATCCAAATACGAGTGACCTGACTGACCTCATGAGACCTCCCTTTGTGATGGTTTCCATCAAAAAACCCCGTAAATACAAAAAGCACCTTCAAATAACCTGATCGGCGGCTTGTTGCCACGTCTTTTCAGTGTTACGTGAAAGTGCTTTACTTCATTTTCGATTATAGGGACGGTCCCGTATATTGTCCAGCAGATTCTTGCGGAACAAGAACAGATCGCTTATTTTTCTTATCGATCCGTCAGGGAGATTTTTTCCATCGCCTTTATGACACGACTGGCCATTTCCTTCTGAAATGAACGGTACTCTACCGATGTATGCGACTGCTGCAAAAAGGACCGGGTCGCGTCCAGGATGTTCGCTTCAACCGGGTCCAGTACGTCCCGGATTCCGGTTCCGTCCGAATTGAACAGTGGAACAAGCCGGAGATAGTCGGCCTGGTTGCCGCCCTTCAGCGGCCTCAATATCTTCTTGATTCGCAGTGATTCCCGCCAGAGCGGCGCATCCGGTTCTCCTTTCCGGAAAACGTCGGGAACTTCACCTGCTTCGCACCACAGCGGAATTGCCGCTGATGTCAGGGGTTCACCCGGAATAATCCACATGGTGGCGGGACGGGGATTTTCACCTTTACGAGCACCGACCATCACAATACAGGAGGCGGTATATGCCTTGTCAATGCAGTCCTTCGTCGAAATCCAGGAAGGTGCGGTGTCCGGATTCCGCCTGACCGTCTCCAGTGAAGGATGCTCCAGGAGCACGTGACCGATATCCCGGGAAAACCGCGTCAGGATCGTTTCAAATGAAATCGGCTGATCATCGATTCCCTGGATGAGCTGGCTCGCCCGTTTGAACCGCAGATCCCCGGCACCCGCCATTTCGGTTCCGCTTCGGGCAAAATTGGTATTGACCAGATACCCCTTCGGCTGCCGGACCGGATCAATGACGGTAAACCCGTGGTTGTGCACTTCAAACAGCAGAATGGCGCCGGTTGCATCCATCACACCGAAATTGGCCAGACTCCCCAGATGAGGGCCGCGATTGGCTTCCAGATACGATTTGAAATCATCCACCGTACGACACGTTCGTAACGCGTCGGCCATGATGGTCCCTTCCTGGTCCTTGGCCTCACCGGATTTCTCCGGCAGATTGTACGCGACCGTATTCATGATCCCGAACCCGGCACTGTTCAATCCCGCGAAACACCGACGGCCGGAAGGGTCATCTCCGTCCACCAGCGCAAGGTAGTCGAACGGTGATTCATCGACATATACCACGCGGTTCGACAACATATCGGTATCCCGGTTCTTCCACAGTACGGGCACACCCTCGGCACATGCGGAAGGGGAAAGCAGAATCGATGTACACTGCTCACGATGATCAAACGAAGTCCCATTGACCGTCGCCCACGCCAGAACAAAGATCAGCATATAGTTGACGATTCGGTTCACACCTGTCTCCTCTTTCTTCTTGATGACTCATCCTAACGCCCCTGCTCAAGCATGACAATCCCCAATTTGACGAAACCCCGACAATGGTATAATCCACAAAAATCACGTCAGGAGGCATTATGCTGCTGATCAAAGGTTGTGAAACATGGCGACCGGAGCCGGCCGGTCAACAGGATGTACTGGTCGGGGCCGGCCGTTTCCTTGCCATGGACAGGAATCTCCACGCACCGGACGGATGTCCGGTTGAAGAAATCGACGGAAGCGGACTGATCGCCGTTCCCGGATTTGTTGACAATCATGTTCACATTACAGGTGCCGGTGGTGAGGGCGGTCCGGCCAGCCGGACTCCGGAACTGCGGCTTTCTCAGATGATCACGGGCGGCATTACAACCGTGGTAGGGTGCCTGGGCACCGACGGTCTGACCCGGTCGGTCGCCAGCGTACTGATGAAGGCCAAGGCCCTGCGGGCGGAAGGGGTTTCCGCATGGATCATGACCGGGTCCTACCAGGTCCCCACCCCCACTCTGCTTGGAGACGCAGGGAAGGACATCGCCATGATCGATGAAGTCATCGGCGTCGGAGAAATCGCCATTGCCGACCACCGTTCGTCCGGACCCACGGTGGACCAGTTGATTCAACTTGCGGGCCATGCCCGTGTGGGCGGCATGCTGGGTGGAAAAGCCGGCATTGTCAACTTCCATATGGGTGATGCAAAAGACCCATTCCGAATTCTCTACGACATTGTGGAACAGAGCGAACTCAAGCTGACACAGTTCCTCCCCACCCACTGCAACCGGAACAACTACATTTTTGAAGACGCCAAACAGTATGGAAAGAACGGCTATGTGGACCTGACCACCAGTTCCTATCCATACTTCCCGGAATATGAAATCAAACCGTCCGAAGCGGTGCCCCAACTGATTGATGCGGGGGTTTCACCGGCCAACATCACGCTGTCGTCCGACGGATGCGGATCACTGCCGGGATTTGATGAAGAAGGAAAGCTGGTGCGCCTGGAAACCGGTCAGCCGAAGTCGGTATTTGATGAGGTGCGTGATCTGATCCGGGACGGGAGAATCCCCATGGAACAGGCACTTGCTGTGGCAACCTCAAATCCGGCCCGCATTCTGAAACTTACCCGTAAAGGGGAAATATCCGTCGGTATGGACGCGGATATGGTTCTGCTGGACAGCCGGTACAACATTGTTCATGTCATCGCCAACGGCTGCCTGATGATGAAAGATGGTCAGCTGATTCGGCACGGTACCTTCGAAGAATAGACTACGCGCTGTGCTGTGTCTGCGTGTCCGTTGCCGACCGGGATGAGCGAATCAGGGTACGGAACAGGACCGGGTACACCAGCGCGGTCAACACCGCTGCCAGCAGCAATGCCGCCGCCTGATCCGACGGAATCAGTTCGTTCTCGTACGCAAACGTGGAAATGGCCACCAGCAGGGTCAGGGGAAAAGACATCGCAGCGGGTACGGCCAGAACTTCTTTCAGCTTCATGGAACTGAGCAGCAGGATTGGAGACACCAGAAACCGGACGGCCAGCATGATCAGGCTGATCATTACCCCCATCAGCATCACCCGCCAGTGAAGGAATTCCCCCGGATTGAAACGCAGACCCACCTCGATAAAGAACACCGGGACCAGGAACCCGTATCCGAACGCCCCGATTTTTTCCATGACCTTTTCCCGTTCCTTGAAGATGAGACCGAACAGCATCCCGCCCAGGAATGCCCCCACGATGACTTCCAGATCCATCAGAGCCGCCAGGGCGACGAAGATAAACATATTGGCGATATTGGCCCGGATTCCGGTTTCCGTCGCGTCTCCTGTTCGGAGAAACGGCCCGATCAGGCGGGGAAACCACCACATCACATAACCGAACAGACGGTGGAACAGGTAAGCAAGGAACAGGAATGCCGCCAGTTGCCCCAGGTGAAACAGGGATTCAACGGACGTGCCGAATCGCACATACAGAATGAGCAACGTAAAGCCAACCAGGGAGACCACCTCACCGATACTGCCCAGTATCAGCATGTGCTGACCGGTATCTTTCTCCATCAACCCGGCTTCCTTGAGAACGGGAAACAGAAGTCCGACGGCGGTGGTCATGTACACCAGGCCGAAAATCGGCCGCTGGCCCAGATAGGTCGAAACACCGAATGACAACGCTGCCAGTGCAATGAACATCAGCACGTAAAGCCAGAGATCTTTCCGTGGCGTCTCCTTGATTCGTTCAAAGTTGATTTCCAGGCCGGCCAGATACATCAAAACGATAAATCCCAGTTCACCCAGAAAACGGATCAGTTCCGTATCGCCGGTTTCCCACGTGAACAGCATGCCCAGCAGGAGACCGTACGCAATTTCCCCCACCGCTGTCGGCAGCATCAATCGTCTGCTGACAAAGGGCATGACGAACGCGCCGAACGCGATCGCCATCAACAGGATCGCGCCATGATCATGCATCGTCAGTCACTCCCGGTAATACCAGTGTGGACAATTTCGTTCCCCGGACAATGCGATACGGTACATTCCGATTGAACAGGCCGGTGGATTCGGAACGCCGGGACACCGTCACCAGCAGGGATCCGTCAAATCGTTCCAGGAACCCCAACGTCGCCTTTACCGGATTCCCCTCTTCCACACGATAGGGAATCTCCTGGTGAAAAATGGCTTCAAAATCTTCCACGGTGTGCTGCCGCAGTTTCAGTGCTTCTTCCTCTTCACGACCACGCAACTCCTTCGGGAATGTAACGAACAGCGCCTCGTAGGGGATGTCCATCAGACGGGCCAGTTCGCCGGCCGTTTCCAGAGCGTGTGCCGGCTCATGGTTATTGAGGGATACGACGATCCGCTTATACGGTGCACCGTCCCGGGCAATCAAGACCGGAACCCGACACTGGGAAAACGCCGTCTGTACGCGGGACCGCTCCCAGAAACCGGACGGAGGCAGCATGACCATTCCCGCCTCGGTCTCGACCGGGAATATGTCACGAAACACATCAACACCCCGACCGACCCGGAACGGCTGTTCATGGGCCTTCACTTCGGCAATCAGATCGTCGGAAAGCCTGCGCCGGAACGGTACCAGTTGCAGCCGGCTCGCTCTGGATTTTTCCAGCCAGTATCGGGCCTCCCGGAGCATTCCGCTGTACTCCTGGTGAAGGGGAACCACCAATTCGGGACCATACTGGAGTGGAAACTGGGGCACACCCTTGATCAGAATGGCTGCTACATTTTCCAGCACTTTGGGATCGCCCACCAGTACCACCCGGTCTCCCACCTTCATCACGCAGTTACCGGTAGGGACGATCAATTCACCGTCCCGATAGATGGCCGAAACCGCCCAGCGTGAGGGCCTCAGGTATTTCAGCTTCCGGTCCACAAGATGGGAACCGGCCAGTACGTTGATTTCCAGCAGCTCACCTTTACCCAAGCCGATATTGATGGCCTGGGAATAGTTCCGGTGCAGCAGATTCCGGATCACCTGGATGGCAATCTCCAGCGGACGAATCAGTTTTACATCCAGACCGGAATAATCCCGTCCGTTTTCAGAAGTGTAGTCAACCACCATCATGGACACGGTTTCACTGAAATGCTCCCGGACAATGCGGCAGACCTCGACAGACATCTTCGGATCACGGACCGCCACAATGATCGACCGCACCTCCTTCGGATCGAGACCCTCCCAGGTCATCCGGCTGGTTGCATCGCCACGCACATATTCCGCGTTGCCGACTTTCTCCTTCAGTTCCCTGATTCGTTCCCGATCCAGCTCGATGGCCAGGATGGGCCATTCTGCGGAAATCGACTGCAGGAGTTGCTCTTCAAAGAAACCGATGCCGACCACGACAATTTTCTGCTCGTTGGACATGGATTATCCTCGCTTGATTGAATTTCTGGAAGGAAGTGTAACACACAATTGTGGGAGAAGAGGGAGTCCTCTTCCGCAGGATCAGTTTACGCCGGTTTCCCGGAGAATGGCCTCCAGCCGTTTTCGCGTGGAACGTTTTTCCGTTTCCCGGACCTGGGCTCTGCCCGGACGAACAGACCGGTTCCGTTGTTCATCGGATGTTGCCCCATCTTTCATGTTCAGATGGTGACACAGGGAATTGCGGATATTCTGCTGATCGGCCGGTTCCTCAAAATACTCGGTAACACCGTACCGGTTCACCGCCTCCGTCCGGTACGCCAGACCGACATAAACCGAAGTCAGCATGATGATCGGCAACTCCGGTTGTTCATCCCGTACCTTTCGGGAAACATCAAAACCGGAAATCCGCGGCAACATCGGATCGATCAGCATCAGATCGGGGGCCTGTTCTTCGGCAGCTTTCAATGCTTCATCACCATTTCGAACCGCGCAGATATCCACTTCAAGTCCTTCAAAAAGGTTGGCTTGTCTGTCCCGTACCTTTGGATCATAACTGGCGATGACCACTCTCTTTCGCATCCGATATGCCTCCCGAATTCAACTGCAAAATGATAATATCACCGCACTGAAAAGTTTGCAAAATAAATGTTCACATCTTCTGTCAATCGTAGAAGAAAACGCTTTACGAAGGGTAGAAACGGGAGTAAAATTCCCGCGAATTTTGTACAGGAGGATCCGTTTGAACATCGATTTCCTGGCAACCCATTATCCCACACTGTGGAGCGTTGTCGTGATTCCGTTGCTGATCTGTATGGCCCGTGTCATGGACGTCAGCATTGGTACGCTGCGCATCGTATTCCTGTCCCGGGGAATGAAGGTTCTTGCACCGATTCTGGGGTTCTTCGAGGTCATCGTCTGGCTGCTGGCCATCAGCCAGGTCATGCAACACATGGACAGCTGGATCAACTATGTGGCGTATGGCACCGGCTTCGCGCTGGGCAACTATCTGGGCATCGTCATTGAAGAAAAGCTGTCTATGGGACACGTGATCCTCCGCGTCATTACCCGGAAAAGCGCCATTGATCTTATTGAACATTTCCGCCATGATGGCCACCGCATGACGGTGGTGGATGCGGAAGGCCTCAAGGGTCCCGTCCAGATCCTGTTTACCATCGCCCGACGCAAACAAGTCCCGGAACTGCTGGAGATCACCCGCCGGTACAATCCGGATGCGATCTACTCCGTCGAAGATGTCCGTTCTCTGAGCTCCAATGCTCTGGAACCCGTTTTTTCCTCCGCGCCCGGAAACGGCAAGCGCCTGTTCCGCTTCCATCGGAAAGGAAAATAGAGCAGAAAAACCCTGCACGCCTTTTGCATCCCTTACCTTCCCTTCGTTGACATCTCCCTGTCGATCAGTTATAATCCCAAAAGATCTTTTGAAACTTGCAGTTACAGTTTTCGATATAGGCCCCGATTTCTAAATCCCATTCAATAACATGTGACGGTCAGGAGGTGCCCGTTGTCTATATTTGACGAGCGCCAGCAGGAGCTGGCGGAACGCATCACCGATGATGATGTTGCCAAGTCCAAATGGAAAGACTGGAAATGGCAGTTGAAACACTCGGTGAAGGACCTGGATTCCTTTGAAAATCTGCTGGGAGTCCGGTTCGAGGCGGATGAAAAAGAAGAGCTGAAACGGACAACCGAGAAGTTTCCATTATCCGTAACCCCGTACTATCTGTCTCTGATTGACACCGAGGATTTCCGGAAAGATCCGGTATTTCTGCAGTCCATCCCGCTTGCCTGCGAACTGATCGTGGGTCGCTACGATATGCGCGACCCCCTGGCGGAAGATGAAGACAGCCCGGCTCCCGGGGTCACCCACCGCTATCCGGACCGCGTATTGTTTCACATCAGCAACATCTGCAGCATGTACTGCCGTCACTGTACACGGAAACGAAAAGTCGGAGATGTGGATTCCATTCCCGGACGGGACGAAATCAATCAGGGTCTGGACTACATCCGCAATACACCGGCGGTCCGGGATGTACTCCTTTCCGGCGGCGACCCCCTCATGCTCAATGACGACTACCTGGAGTGGATCCTTTCGGAATTGAAAGCCATCCCCCACGTGGAGATCATCCGCATCGGCACCCGGATGCCGGTGGTGCTGCCCTATCGGATTACGGACGACCTGGTCAATATGCTGAAGAAATACCAGCCCATCTGGGTGAACACCCATTTCAACCATCCCCGGGAGATCACCGCATCCTCCCGGGAAGCACTGGCAAAACTGGCGGACGCGGGACTGCCCCTGGGCAACCAGTCCGTTCTGCTGGCGGGCATCAACGACTGCCCGCGTATCATGAAACGGCTGGTCCATAAGCTGGTCCAGAACCGGGTCCGCCCGTACTACATGTACCAGTGTGACCTGTCCGAAGGATTGACTCATTTCCGTACGCCGGTGAGCAAAGGGATTGAAATCATGGAAAGCCTGATCGGTCATACCAGCGGTCTGGCTGTTCCGACCTATGTAATCGATGCACCGGGCGGGGGTGGAAAAATTCCGGCCATGCCCAACTACATCATCTCCTGGTCCACCAACAAGGTGGTCTTGCGCAACTACGAGGGCGTCATCACCACCTACAAAGAACCCGATTCTTATGAACCGTATTTCTGTGACCGCAACTGCGACGACTGCCGCCTGCAGCTGCATCTGGATGATGCACTCGAGGAAAAGGCGGTTGGGATTGCCCGTCTGTTGATGGACACGGATGAAACGGTATCCCTGATCCCGGAAGACACCGAACGGCTGAGACGCCGGACGGACGAAACCGAATAAGGAACAAGGAGTATCATGCACTGGATTGACTGGTCTCTTTTCGGATTGTACATGGCTTCCGTAATGGCCATTGGTATCTATTTCTTCAAGCGGAACAAAGACCGTGAAGACTATTTTGTCGGGGGACGGAAAATGACCCCCGGCCATGTGGGTCTGTCCGTCGTTGCCACCGACGTGGGCGGCGGATTCTCTATCGGTCTGGGCGGCCTGGGGTACCTGATGGGACTTTCCGGAAGCTGGCTGCTGTTTACCGGTCTGGTGGGCGCATGGCTTTCCGCTGTTTTTATCATCCCGCGGATCAAGAAACTGGATGTCCGGGAAGGGATGCTAACCTACCCCGACTTTCTCCGTTACCGTTACAGCGGAAAAGTGGCCATGGTGGCCGCCATCATCTCGGGCATCGGCTACCTGGGGTTTACCGGTGCGCAGGTACTGGCCGGCGCCAAGCTCTTCGCAGCCGCCATCGTGGACGGCCCCATTCTGGGCATGTCCGCGCTGACATTCTCCATCATCCTGATCGGGGGCATTATCCTGCTTTACACCGTGCTGGGGGGACTGAAAGCGGTGATCTACACCGACACCATCCAGTGGATTATTCTGTTGAGCGGCCTGATCCTGCTGGCCATCCCGTTTGCCGTGATCCGGCTGGGAGGCCCCTCCAATCTGGCTCACCTGGTGCCGGACGGGTTCCTGTCACTGACCAACTTCACCTGGCCGCAATTCATCAACTGGGGCGTCACCATCATGCCCATCTGGCTGATTGCCATGACGCTCTATCAGCGGATGTATGCCTGCGGCTCGATCAAGGATGCCCGGAAAGCCTGGTTCATCGCAGGTTTCTTTGAATATCCGGTGATGGCGTTCATCGGCGTGTTTCTGGGCATGTGCTCCCGGCTGCTGTTTCCGGAAATCGATCCGGAAATGGGCGTTCCCCTGCTCATTCGCAATGTGCTGCCCATCGCGGCCAAAGGCATCGTGCTGGCTTCCTACTTCTCCGCTATCATGTCCACCGCGGACAGCTGCCTGATGGCATCCTCCGGGAACGTCGTCAACGACATCATCGAACGACTGATCCCCCGGGAACTGCCCGAAAAAACGCTGATGAAACTGTCCCAGATCACGACGCTGATCATCGGTGCCCTGGCTATTCTGCTGGCCACCGGCTTCGAACAGGTACTGGACGGCATCCTGTATGCGTACGCCTTCATGGTATCCGGACTGTTCGTTCCCACGCTGGCCGCCTACTTCTGGAAACGGGCATCCGCCGTAGCCGCCATGTGGAGCATGATCTCCGGCGGCACCCTTACCCTGATCATGAGCGTCATGAAGATTAAGATCGCCGGACTGGACCCCACCATCTTCGGCATCACCCTGAGCGCAATTGTATTCCTGTTGTTGACCTGGGCATTGCCCGATACGGAGTTTGCCGCGAGAGAGGCCCAATATGAGTGACAAGCTGGAAAAACTGGGGGGATCGCTGGTCCAGCACGGTCCCCATTCCGACAGAATCTACCTGATGAAACTGAACGCTGGAGACATGCCCGGACTGCTCGGGAAACTGGATCAACTGGCTGAACAGCACGACTATGGCAAGATCTTCACCAAAGTTCCGGGGCATCATGCCCCTGAATTCCTCAACGCCGACTATGTGGAGGAAGCCCGCATCCCGGCATACTTCAACGAGGAAAGCGATTGCGTCTTCCTGTCCCGTTTCCGGAAACCCGAACGCCGGGAACCCGACGATCCCGAACTGATCCGGGATGTGATTGCCAAGGCGCAGGCAGCGGAAATTACCGCTCCGGACACCGTTGCCATGTCACAGAAATTTCGGATGCGGGTCATGACACCGGACGACACACCGGCAATGGCCGAGGTCTACAACGTCGTGTTCGACAGCTATCCCTTTCCGATCCACGAACCGGAATATCTGGCCGAAACCATGGCCACCCATATCCGTTACTTCGGTATATTTGAGGGAGACAAACTGGTGGCGCTGGCCTCCTGCGAAATGGACAAAGACGCCGGTGCCGTGGAAATGACCGACTTCGCGACGCTGCCCGACTACCGGGGCAACTCATTCGCCCGGGTGCTGCTGGCGGAAATGGAGCGGGACATGCGCCGGACCGGGATCTCCACCGCCTACACCATTGCCCGGGCCGTCTCATACGGCATGAACATCACTTTCGGACGGATGGGGTATGCGTTCACGGGAACCCTGGTCAACAACACCCAGATCTCCGGTAACCTGGAAAGCATGAACATCTGGTACAAGCCCCTGCTGGCCGAAGAGGCGTAGCGGACGCGGTTATCCGAAACAGGTTGTTGAATCGTGTTGGATAGTATTGTCATCAGCGAACCGGTTTTCAAATGGGTGGTATTGCCGCTGTTGATCTGTCTGGCCCGCGTGGCGGACGTTACCATCGGCACGCTTCGCATCGTCTTTCTCTCCAAGGGCAGGCGGGTCATCGCACCGATACTGGGATTCTTCGAAGTCCTGATCTGGCTGGCGGCCATCAGTCAGGTAATGAAACAGATGGACCAGCCACTCAATGCGCTGGCCTTCGCCCTGGGATTCGCACTGGGAACCTGGCTTGGCATCGTCGTGGAAGAAAAGCTCTCGGTAGGGTTCGTGATGCTGCGGATCGTCACCCGCGAGCACGCGCTGGACCTGATCGAGCATTTCCGAAAGAAGGGCTACCGCATGACGTATGTGGATGCGGAGGGGTTGAAGGGGC
>DAINNF010000086.1:0-11390 GCA_036736005.1 Acidobacteriota bacterium | reverse complement strand
TAAGCACTGAGGGAGGCGCGTATGATCAAGAGTGATATCGTGAAACGTGTCTATGAAAATGTTGGCGTGTCCAAGCCGGAAGCCCAACAGGCTGTGGATCTCATTATCAATTCCATTAAAACAGCCATCATCGACAACGAGCGGGTTGAATTCCGTGGATTCGGTATTTTTGAAATCAGACCGAAGAAGCTCGGCGTGGGTCGTAACCCCAAGACCGGCGAAGTAATCAAGATTAAGGAAGGCAAGGCCATCCGGTTCAAGCCGGGTAAACAGCTTCGGAATATTTGACGTTTCATTTATGAAACGATACATACCCCTTTTCCCACAACTTCCGGATGAATGTGGACAGGGGAAAACCGACAACATTCAGATAGTCACCTTGGATTGATTTTACAAGAAGCGCGCCTTTTCCTTGGATTCCGTACGCTCCGGCTTTGTCCATTGGTTCTCCCGTATCTATGTACCATTCTATAAGTTGCTTATTTTTTTCGACGAAGCTGACATTGGTCGTCTCACAGAAAAGCATGTATTCCTTACTCATGTACACGGCTACTCCTGTGTGTACCTGATGTGTGTTTCCGCATAACGCTCTCAGCATCTCACCCGCTTCTTCCCGTGATTTCGGTTTGCCGAACATATGGTCTTCCAGAGATACCACGGTATCCGCTCCCACAATGACAGCCTGATTTTCCGTTTCATAAACGCGTTTGCATTTCTCCAGAGCCAGCCTTTGCGCCATATTCTTCGGGTCTTCATGCGGGAGAGCCACTTCATCCACATCGGAAGGCAAGATTTGAAACTCCGGCAAAACCATCTTCAGTATCTCGCGGCGCCGGGGTGAATTAGAAGCCAGAACAATCCGTGGATCGCCGGGAAAACGTACAGCTAAGCGATGATTACTGGTTGAATCCAACCTTCTTTTCCTTTCCGGATGCTGTCGGAATCTCACCATACTGCTGTTCATATCTTGCCAGGTTTGCTTTCACTGCTTCGAGAAAACCCTTTGCCTGCATTGGTGTCATGATGATGCGACTCATGACCCGGGGCTTTCCCGGAGGCGGAACAATCCTGGTAAAATCGATAATAAACTCAGCCTGACTGAACATGATATTTCCGCCGTTCACATAGGTGCCTTCTGCTACTACATCATCAATTCGGACTTCCATCCGCTTTTCGTTTGTCATTCCATCCTCCGTGTTCAATTGTCTGTTATTGTATCAGAAGAAGTCGCGTCCACCTTTGAATCGTGCACGTGAAATACGGCCCGCTGCCCGTGTATTCAGCCACCCCGCGACGATGATGAGAACCGAGCCGCATATTGTAGCTGCGGAAGGAATCTCGTTGAACAACATGAATGCCAGCAATGCTGCGAATGGAATCGTGGCATAAGAATACAACGCCACCGAACCGGCAGGAGCTTCGCGATATGCTTTCGTCATTGCAACCTGCGCAATTGCCGTCAATAATCCAAGTGAACAAACCAGAACCCATTCGACCGTTTCACCGGGCATTCGGGGGCCCTCTATCATCATTGCAGGAATCAAAATTGCCATCGAACCCACAAAGAACCCCGCAACGATGGTTTCCGGTTCATCTGTTTCAGCCAGTTTTCGAAGACTGGTGTGTGCAATGCCCGAAAGAAGAGCGGATATCAGTGGGAGTACCAGAAGCCAACCGAACCGCGCAAAGCCCGGTTGAAAGACCACAACCACCCCCGTCATCGCAATAACAAACGAGAAGACCCTCTTGAATGTTACCGGCTCATTCATCCACGCCCACGCCAGAAACAGAATAACGAATGGCGATACCTTATGGATAACCACGACTTCCGCAACCGGCAGCACAGTCAACGCATAAAAGTAGCACAACATTGCCAGCGCACCGACAATCGCCCGCACAGCGAGTAAACGCCCGTTCACCGGCCGAATCAGCCTCTTACCCCGTAGTTTCATATACAGAATGAGAAATATGAGCGCTCCTCCGTTTCTTGCGAACATCATCTCAAAAGGAGGCAATGACCGGGTTACATACTTGAACAGTACGGCGAGAAGAGCAAACGAAGCAGCAGCCGTCAGCATCCAGAAAACAGCACGAAACTCAGACTTCAATCGGCTCCTCCCTGCCCTCTCGAAGCCGACGGATATTGTCCCCGTGGCCAATCACCAGGAGGACAACGATCAACAGAATGCTAAGGAAAACGGGAAGGTACCCCCAACCGTTTATAATCAAGATAAAGAGCAGTCCCGTACATACCGAACTGCAGGCTGCCGCCAATGAGGCAACAGATACGATTCTGAAACGCCAGACCATAACAAGAAATATAATGAGGCCCACGATAAGGACACGCCAGTCCAGCACCAGTAGAACACCGGCCGCGGTACTGACCCCCCGGCCCCCTCTAAAATGTGCAAACAGAGGATACTGATGGCCAAGAATTACAAGAGCCGTGACAGCCGGATATATGTAATCGTTGGGTACAATCAGTCCGGACATCCAGATCGCGACAGCCCCTTTCGTTACATCGGCTACAAAAACCGGAAGCGCAAGACGCCATCCCATCGTCCGAAGCACATTTGTCGCACCGGGATTTCCGCTTCCTTTCTTCCGAATATCAACACCGGAAAACACACGAACCATCCACACAGCATTGGGCAGTGAACCCAGCAAATATGCCAGAACAACTGTAATCAGGAATTGAATCGGGATGGAGGGTATCATGTCTTGGAGCACGGATCTATTCGTCCAGATCCAGCGAACGCGTCCTCAGATTGCGAATCAACGGCAGTTCTTCTATATCCGCCAGGCGCAGCAGGTTTTCAATGGTCTTACGCGGCACACCCAAATTTACCAGATGATTCTGTGCGCCTCGAATCGAAGTACCGGCTGCTCTGCAGGCGAGCAGACGCACTTCCCAGGCCTGAATCGCCTGTTCCCGGAGAGATGCCGCATCTTCTGTTCGTTCCGCCTTTCGAAACTGCTTTTCATACAGATAGGCCAGATTATTTGCCGCCTTACGGTTGGTGGGCTCCATTCTGAGAGAGAGCAGATATGCAATTTCAGCACGATCGATATCCTGGTTACATTGATACGCAATGCCAAGATAGTTCAAGACCTCACTGTTCTCAGGAGAAATCCTGTATGCTGCTCTTACACAATCGAGCTGTTCCTTATAGCGTCTGCGGGATCTGAGACACTCTGACAGACCCAGATAGGCCGAAAACTCATTTTCATCCAGTTCAACCGCGATCCGGAACATCTGTTCGGCACGATCCTGGTCCTTCAGGTTCAAGCGGGCAAAACCGGTCTGGGTAATTGAAGGAACATGGTTCGGATCGCGCCTGAGTGCCTCTGAATAAAAATGAATGGCCTTTTCATACGCACCATTGTGCATTTCCAGCTCTCCTAGATTGAAGTATCCGAGAGCATAATCCGGATTGAAGGCAACCGCTGAATTAAAACAGTGGGTTGCATCATCAACACTTCCATTCATCAGATGTGCATATCCCATCAGATTCAGCGCTTCCGCCCTGATTTCCTTATCCTCTTCAAAAAGGAATAGTTTTTTGATTTCCGCAATGGCAATGTCGTGGTCACCCCGACCCATGAAATATTCCGCAAGAAAGAAATAAGAACCCCAGTCTTCCGGGTTGATTGACAATGCCCGTGCAAAACTCTGAATTCCGGCAATCACATTACCCTGATCCAGATAGTGTTCCCCCATAAGATGCCAGCCTGCGACAAAACTTGGCTCCAGGCGGAGTGCCTGCTCAATCTTGGTCAGACCTTTATCCAGCTGGCCTTTATCCAGATAGCATTTCCCGATCATTCGCATGGAACGGCAGTTTCCAGGGTCAAGCTCAACAGAACGGGCAAAGCTCTCCAGTGCCTCCTGGTAACGCTTTCCCGCATGGGCGATATAACCCCTGACCTCGTAGGAAACGGAACACTCCGGATCATAGGAAAGCGCTTCTTCAACCAGCCGCATTGCCACAGCATCCTGTTCCAGAAAATAGTTGATTAACGCCAGGTCTCGATACAGACCCGTCTGAACCGGATTTTCCTTCGGTGGTTCATCAAGTTTCGTCTCCAGTCGCTCCTTAATTGTCTCCAGTTCATTTCTATTCTTGAAACCGGATGCCAGAATCAACTCATACCAGGCATCCCAATTCAATTCATTCAACTGGATTGCCGTTTCTGCGTGTTCAATCGCACGGGCGTAGTATGAACGGATATTGAAGGCACGTGCAAGTTGAGCATGCCCACTCGAAGTGGGTTCTTCCTCCACCTGCTTGATCAATTGATGAAACTTCTCCTGATTGAAAAACATACTCATTTCACCCGAATCCGTTCTATTGTGTTTATCCCATCATATCGTTTTTTCAGATCTTTTCCAACGTAAACCGATCGTTGGTATAGATACAGATTCGTGCTGCAATGGTCATGGCCTTCCGGCAGATCATCTCACTCTCCATGTCCCCTGCCTCCAGCAACGCAGTTGCTGCCGCATAAGCATATGGCCCTCCTGATCCGATCGCCAGAACGGGCTCATCCGGTTCAATTACATCACCGGCACCGGATATGAGAAACACACGATCCTGGTCTGCAGCGATCATCAGCGCTTCCAACTGGCGCAGATACTTGTCTGTTCGCCAGTCCTTCGCCAGTTCCACCACCGAGCGTTCGAGGTTGCCGGAGAACTGTTCCAGTTTTGCCTCCAGCCTCGTGAAAAGCGTAAATGCATCGGCTGTAGATCCAGCAAACCCGACAACAATTCTGTTCTTGTAAATCCTTCTGATCTTGGACGCCCCGGTCTTCATGACCGTCTGCCCCAGGGTGACCTGTCCGTCTCCGATCAGCACCGCATCTTTCCCTTGCCTGACATAGAGAATTGTTGTTCCCTTGAACATTATTCCTCCTGTTTAAACCGGAACAGATAACCGGCCATGTCTTTCACGTTTCGCGGCATCTTCGCCGACTTGATGTCGTTCAGTGTCAACCAGCGAACCCCTTGTTCTCTGAACGATTCGGCTATACGGTCGTCTCCGTCGATCAATTCCGCCGCAAAGACGAAGTCTACGTGCTTGTGATCCTTGTCAATGTATTCCACCTGAACATGCACAGGATTCGGCAGTCGAACGGAATTGCTGTCCAGCACAATCGGTAATGTCGGCCGAAAGTCCAGCACGTCAACCTGGAGGCCTGTTTCCTCCAGTACTTCACGCCTGGCCGCCTGCGTGGGTGTCTCTCCCTCCTCCACATGTCCTCCCGCCGGAAGAAACTGTCCCACAAAAGGCGGCTTGGTTCTCTCAACGAACAAGAGAGCCGTGAAATCGCTGTTGAAAACAAAGACGTTTACCACGTATTCGTAGCGCATGTCAGCGTTGGCGCTCCTCCTCCACCCGAAGTGAATTCAACAATTCCTTCACCGTCTGCAACACCGCACCCGGTTCCACTTTGAGTCTCTCGCCGGTTCGTCTGGTCTTGACCTCGACACAGCCTTCCTTCAGACTTCGTTTTCCGACAATCACCTGAATCGGCAGACCGATCAGATCCGCATCTTTGAACTTGAATCCGGCACGAACGTCACGATCATCCATCAGCACTTCCAGACCGGCATTACTCAATGCATCTTCCAGCTCTTCACTGACCCGTCCGACTTCCTCGTCCGCTACATCAAGATTCAACAGGCTGACGTCAAAGGGTGCAATGCTGACCGGCCAGATGATCCCATTTTCATCATGATTCTGCTCAATAGCCGCTGCTGCAGTCCTTCCGACACCGATCCCATAGCATCCCATGACAGCAGGACGTTCCTGGCCATTCTCATCCAGGAATCTGCAACCCATTGATTCTGAATATTTGGTCCCCAGCTTGAAAACCTGGCCCACCTCAATTCCTTTGAACTGCTGGAACGTACCCTCTTCACATCTGGGACAAGGGTCCCCCTCCTGGGCCAGACGGATATCCGCATACTCAGACACCCCGAAATCCCGGTCAACATTCACATTCAGGTAGTGTACGTCCCGTTCATTACCACCCGTGACAACATTCCGGAGTCCTTTTACCATCAGGTCTGCAATCACGGGTATCTTCAGTCCCATCGGACCGGAAAAACCCGAGGGTCCACCGGTCACCTGCTGTATCGTCTCCTCGTCCGCCATTTCCAGCACATTCACACCCAGGTGATTTCGAACTTTCGCCTCGTTGACCTCGTGATCTCCCCGGACAAGCACAGCTACGGCCTTATCATTGTCCGTAACAAAGACCATGGTCTTAACCAATTGTTCGGGTGTTACGCCGAGGAAAGAGGCGACCTCCTCCACAGATTTCTTTCCCGGTGTTTCCACGCGATTCAACTCGCCCATCTCTGCTGAATCCGTCTGATCCTGCACTCTGGATTCCGCTTTCTCCACATTTGCCGTGTACTCACATGTGGAGCAACTGAGCACGGTATCTTCACCGGTATCCGCAAGGACATGAAATTCGTGGGTATAATTGCCCCCAATCGCGCCTGAATCCGCTTCAACAGGACGGAATTTGAGTCCGCAACGATGAAAAATCCGCTGATACGCACCATACATCCGCCAGTATGACTCTTCACTTGCGGTATCATCGACATCGAAGGAATATGCATCTTTCATAATGAATTCACGGCCCCGCATCAGCCCGTACCGCGGGCGGATCTCGTCCCGGAACTTATCCTGGATCTGGTAAAGATTCATGGGCAGCTGACGGTAGGATTTCAGCTCCCGGCGGACAATATCCGTGACCACTTCCTCATGAGTCGGCCCCATACAGAAATCGGCACCTTTCCGGTCCTTGAAACGCAGCAACTCCTTCCCGTAGAAATCCCACCTTTGACTTTCTTTCCAGATTTCAGACGGTTGAACTGCCGGCATGAGTAGCTCAATACAGCCTTCCCGGTCCAGTTCTTCCCGGATAATGTTCTCGATCTTTCGAATCACCCGGTAACCGAACGGCATATATGTGTAAATCCCCGCTGCCAGTTTCTTGATCATACAGGCCCGTAACATCAACTGATGACTGACTGTTTCTGCTTCTCTGGGGACTTCCTTCATTGTATTGAGCAAATAGCGCGACATTCTCATCCACTCACCTCACTGATTTCGATTTCGCTTTCGATAGTCCTCTGCGACAATCCTTATTTCATTACACATCTCAAACAGGCGCGATCTCATTCGGGCACCCACCCGTTCAGCAAGTGTCTCCTCGCCTGCACGAACAGGGTCATCCAGAAAGTTGGTCGTAATAATGACCGGCAACAACCGATTGTATCGATAGTTCAGGATGTAGGAAAACTGACTGTCCGCCCACTCTGTGGGCCTCTCAGCACCCAGATCATCAATCACCAGCAGACCCGCGTTCAATACCGGCCCCAGCACACCGTGTTCATCCAGTTCTGACCCCGGACTGTATGTTGACTTGATATCCTGAAGCAGTTCCCGGAAATCCCGGAATACCATATCATAGAAGCCCCGTTCGATCAGGACGTTCAAAGCAGCGGCAGCCAGATGAGTTTTACCCGTTCCGGCCGGACCGGAAATCAACAAGCCGCTTTTCACAGCCGGAAATTTGTCCGCAAAATCGCGAACCTTGGTCCGGGCCATCATCAAGGTGGGGTTACGCCCTTTGTCATCATCTACGCTGAAATTCCGAAATGTGCAGCGACGATACCGGTCGGGAACACCGGAACGATTGAGCTGATCCCGATAACTTCGGGTACAGGAGCAAGGTTTGACGAAAGAAAACCCTCCCTCCTCCACGGTACACCAGCCCGTACCGCCACATTGCTCACAAATCTTTGACATTATTCCGGTTCCGAATCCGTCGCCGCATCCGTTTCGGCAGATCCGCTTTCCGCACCGCCTTCCGGATCTTCCGTCCCATGGTCGCCCTTCCCGTTAAGGGTCATTCCGCTCAGAATGTTGCGACTCTCCCGGTGAAACTGCTGCAATCGGCTCAGTTGATCCGCAACCTGCTCCAGATCTTCAGCATTCTTCCGGATTCCGGGGACCAGTTCCTCCACATCATCATCGCCGGTCCCAAGTTGCTGCATTTCCGAATAAAGCGCTTTCAGTTCTGCAAAGGCGATGTCAAATGCCTCCAGATCACTCGCGGCATCTATTTCCCGAAGAAATACAGCGAATTCCAGCGCTGATGACGCCAGTTGCTCATTGGAAGCATCAGATTCCACCATGTTTGAAAGATCAGCCGCCATGGATAATCGTGCAGCATGAGATTCTCTCAACGCCTCAAGGGTGTCCATAACCTGGCCAGCCAACTCAACGCAGTTTGCCCGTCCCTGTCCACTGAAAGCGGAGAATGCATTCAGCCGCTCTGCAGCCGCGATCATCCGGGTTGCTGCTTCTTTCAATGCGACCTCAAAATCAACCTGTTCAATCGCTTCTACAGAATTTCCCTGACTCAGCGATTTCAGTCTGCGGATCCCGTCCCGGAGTGAATCCAGTTCGGCCTGGAGTTCACCAAATCGCATGATCATTTCACGGAAATTCAATTCCTTCAGAAGTTCGCCAAGTTCCTGGAGCCGATTTACGGTCACGGTGACCACCTCGTCTCCTCCTGATATCTGATTGTTGTCTCCTTCGGGATCCAGCGATTCGTCTTCCGGCAACGGTTCTTCATCGGACACCGCAGCTTCGGTCAGTGTCATGTCCTCCGGTTCAATTTCACTGGGTTCATCCACGTCGCGGGATTGCTTTGTCGAATCCATACTCTCCGTTGCAGGAGAATCATCATCCTCACGACCGTCATCTTCGGGAGTTTCTACAGTGCCGTCCCTGCTCAGGACCTGGCTGATTGCTTCCTCTGTAATCTTCGCGTCAGCATCCTGCAGGTCGTCCTTCTCTGGTTTCACCTGTTCTTCATGATGGGAATCCGGGACCTGCTGCTGATCGTCGTGGTCGGACACAATTAACCTCCATCACACAACCGCCGCAGCACCCGGGAATCCGGAGCACGGCGATGTGTGGTTATGCTTCTCCTCTTCGGATCCACTCCTCGATACCGCGAGTGGGGAAATAACTGAGTAAACCAAGCAAACAGAATGCCATAATCCCAACGCGGGCAGCAAACCCTACAAAAGGAGACGTCCCCAGCAGGTCAACCATCATCAGGAACGTGGCTCCGGTAATTGAAAAAGATGAGAGGCCAACCTTGTACCGGGTCGAACGTTTGCCCACACGGTACGCCATTATGTTCAGGGACAGAATCGCCAGCACCGTCGGCAGATACAATACATACTTGGCCACCAGTACCACGATTTCACCTCTCGGCTTCCACTCCGAAAGCCAGAAGTCAACGCCCACCCGTTCCGCGCCGGCACGGACATTGAAAATCCACCAGACGATGGCGCCGATGATAAACAGAAAGGATATCACCGTTGCAATTCGTTTATTCCTTAAATAGAAATACATGACAAAGAATATGATGGCCGGAGCAACCATGACGCCGAAGAAATTATCCACGTAGAACAGCATTTCATCCAGCTTGTACATCTCAAAAAATGCAGCCAGCGTCCGACCCGCCACCGCCAGATAGATCAATCCGAACATGATCCAGATATTGGCGAATGAAATCGCCGGTACCCGTGCCCGGCCCGTCGCTTTCTGACGAATTACCTTGATGCCCAGAAACAGACTGATCAACGTCACCCCGGCACTCACGGCCGCATTAATCAACAATCCATTACCCGGTTGCAAAGTCACCATACTCTCCCCCTAACGCAATGTTTATTCAAAGAAATCGTCAAGCAGACCTTCTTCATCTTTCTTCTTTGGTGCGTTGGAAATCGGTTTGCAGATCAATTGATCTCCTATCTTGATCCGCAACTTCTTGGCACCCTTTTCTGTAAAGATGATCTTGCTTCCCAACTCTTTCCTGGCACCCAGCCGAAGGATTCCGACCCGCCCCTGCGGTGTGCGGACCTGTACGAACTTCATCTTCTCATCTGTAATCAGCTCGTTCTTCCATTCCTCAAAAAGGGTCTTGTCCACGTATGCGATATCATCTGACTTCAGCAGTCCTGTAAGCGAATCATAGGTCAACATGTGGATGATGTTGAGTGACTCCACGTGCCCCATATCAATCAATTCAGTCAGGATGGTCAGTACCTTGAATTCTGAAAATCCACTGGCTTCCACCAGGTCGTCCACGTCCCGGGTGCCGTCCATCAATGAAATCAGGTGGAGCGTATCCTCATCCATCGAGTCTTCTACTGTTTCCATTCTCGAATCAATCGTTGCCTGGAAAATCATGTAATTCTTGGGGACCGCCTGGCGCAACCGTTTGATTGTGTCCTTCTGGCGGGCTGACTCCAGAATAAGATCGTGCAGACTCTGGCGAATCAACACTTTCTTGTGAGGAGGCGTCGTGATAAACTCAAAATCACCCTCAGCCTGCTGAAATATCTCATATGCCGCAATTTCCCCGGTGTTTTCCTTTGATTCAGCATTCACCACTTCTCCTTCATTGAAGAAGAGCATGGCAGAAAATCCACCACCTTTGATTTTCAACATGCCGGTTTTCCGATTTAGGTGAAGAAGATTCGCGATATCACTGATACTGATGCTTCCCAATTGACCTTTCAACGCCATCTAACTACCTCTTTAAAACGTTGTTGGCATTGTAGCACAGCGTTCCTCCAACTCAAAGCAAAACAAAAGGGTTCAGACTGCCGCTCCTCCACCTCATCGTGTTGATGGACTTCACCGATTCCCCGCAAAAAAGGGTCTTTACAATGTCAACTTTCTAACCAATAATAGTCTACTGTGCCGGTGTGGCGGAATTGGCAGACGCGCTGGACTCAAAATCCTGTGGGCTTTTACGCCCGTCTCGGTTCGACCCCGAGCACCGGCACCATCATTTCCTTGTCGGATTCCTTTCCCAGGACTAAATTATGAGCGCCGGGATATCCGGCAGTATTGTTCTTTGCAAAGCGGTTTGAAAGATCGGGCCGCACATCATGGGGGCGATTTGGGTTCGACGGGCAGCATTGAGGCTCGGGTTGCATGCCGAGGTTGGTTTTCCTCGTAAATACAGACCACCTAAATGTAATTGCAGAACCTACTGCACTTGCTGCGTAACTAACGCAGTCGGATACCGGTTCCACGGCCTGCGGGATCCGGATATCCGTCGTCTAGCGGGCTCGGCAACGGGGATGGCACCGATCCTCCGCGCTTAAACTTTTCGGTGCTGGCTTCAGGGAAATCCTGACCCGCCGGGTTCCCTGCGGCGAGACAAAACTGGCGGATCTAAGCATGTAGACGCCCGAAGCTGAAACTGTTCGGACGGGGGTTCGATTCCCCCCGCCTCCACCATTTTTATGGTGACAACCCGTCTCTCCAGAGTGA
>DAINNF010000085.1:0-11419 GCA_036736005.1 Acidobacteriota bacterium | reverse complement strand
GGATGCCGTACAACGTGCCCTGGCCAAGCTGGATCGGAAAAAGCAGGCAGCTCAGGATGTAACGGATGTGAACATGCCGGGTTTGATCGGTGAATCTCCCGCCATGAAGCAGCTCTTTCACCGGATGGAAAAAGCCGCGAAAGCACATGCCACCGTCCTGATCACCGGTGAAAGCGGTACCGGAAAGGAGCTGGTTGCCCGAGCCATTCACTACCGTAGCGGGCGGGCATCGGCTCCATTTGTTCCCGTCAACTGTTCCTCCATTCCGGAAGGATTGCTGGAAAGTGAACTCTTCGGGTACGTAAAGGGCGCCTTTACCGGTGCTTCCGAAACCCGTGCCGGGTTTTTCCAGACTGCGGAAGGCGGAACGGTATTCCTGGACGAAATCGGCGAGACGCCCCTTTCCATGCAGGTCAAGCTGCTGCGCTTTCTGCAGGAAAAGGAAATCAGCATGGTGGGTTCGACAAAGATCCGAAAAGTGGATGTCCGGGTCATTGCCGCCACCAACCGGGACCTGCAACAACAGGTAAAAAAAGACCGCTTCCGCGAAGACCTGTATTTCCGGCTCAATATCCTGACCCTCGAAGTCCCCCCTCTGAGAGAACGCAGGGAAGATGTTCTGATACTGACCCGGTATTTTGCCCGCAAATACTCGGAAACCAATGGGATTGGCACACCCCGGTTCTCCGACAATGCACTTTCCGCTCTCATGGGCTACCACTGGCCGGGAAATGTCCGGGAACTGGAAAACACGATCCATCGGCTGGTGATCATGGCCGAAGGAAATCTCGTGGACGTCACCGACCTCCCCGCTCATATGCGCTTCACCCTCGATGCCGGCTCCACAGGTCTCAAATCCCTCGAGGAAATGGAACGGGCCCATATCCTGCACGTACTTCAACTGGTGAACGGCAACAAGAGCCGCGCAGCCGAGGTGCTCGGAATCGACCGCAAGACGCTGCGGGAAAAACTGAAAAAGTACGAAACCTGAGTCTCCTGGTGGGGAATTTTACCCCACCGGTGCAAATCTCCCCATTCCGGATGCGTAAAGGCCGACTATCCGATTCTCCACGAAAGTTACCGTATTGTCTTTTTTATCTATATCTTATCGCCGTTCTTTCCATCCCTGACTGGCTCTTGTTCATGTTGGCACCGGGATTGCAATTCCTTCCGGTGTGCGACGGAACCACGGGGCCCGGCCCCGAAAGAACGTCACCAGGATGACAAAAGGAGGGACCCAATGAGTACCGTAACCAGAAGCAAAACCAACCGGAGCGAAATTGCCGCGACCCGTTTTAACGATTTGTGCACCAATTGCCGGAACCGCGAACAGTGCCGTATCTGCGAAGCCAGAAGCCAGGCCATCTATTTCTGTGAAGAATACGAAGCCGCCACGCTTCAGGGGATTAACTGGGACAACCAGAAACCCGTTGCCATGCCCATGCCCCCGGTTGAAGCCGGCATCTGTGTCAATTGTGAACGCCGCCACACCTGCAGCATTGAAAAGCCCGAAGGCGGTATCTGGCACTGCGAAGAATACAAGTAAGTCTCCCTGGAGAGTGGGGGCCGGCTCTCCATAAACCCAACGCGAACTATACCTGACTCGTTCACGTTACACCGGCTCCGGAAGAACTTGAGATGGCGGGAAACTCCCCTTCCCGCCGTTTCTTTATGCCCTTTCATCTTGCACAACCCATTTCACCGACCTACATTCTCAAATACGAATCCCAACTTTTGCACGGAGGCACGGATGCGCATGACGCTGTCGGTCCTCATTGTCGTCGCCCTGTTTGTGACACCCGTACAACTGGAACATCCTTCCGCCCCGAACCTTTCCCATCATCCCGACGATGATCATGAAATGGTATGGATCCAGGGTGGCCATTTTCTGATGGGAACCGATGCAAAGAAACTGCCCGAACTGGAAAAACTGGGCCGCAACGTACCGCACATGAATGAGCACAATGCCGCTTACTGGTTTTCGGATGAAATACCCCGGCATCCTGTGAACGTAAAGTCGTTCTGGATGGACGCCCACGAGGTGACCAACCGCCAGTATCGGGAATTCGTGATGGCAACGGGCTATCATGCGCAGGGCAACTGGGAACGATGGGCGACGGAAGAACGAGACGATTTTCCGGTATTGAATGTAAGCTGGCATGATGCCGATGCGTATGCCCGATGGGCCGGCAAACGTCTGCCAACGGAAGCAGAGTGGGAATATGCCGCCTGTGCCGGATCCTGCGGCACCTTTTTTCCCTGGGGAGATGAACCCGACACAGCCCGCGCAAACTTCGGACATATGGAGACGTTCTTCACCGGTATCTTCCGGTTGCTGCATGTGGCGAAACCCGGGGCCTTGCCCGTATGCTCTTTCCCGGCAAATGCTTACGGTTTACACGACATGATTGGAAATGTGACGGAATGGTGTGCCGACCTGTATACCGGATACCCCGGCTGCGGGGAAACAGAGCCCCCCCGGGGAACACGACACGTGATCCGCGGCGGCTGCTGGATGTATAACCCGGTATTCTGTCGTATCCAGAACCGTGGAGGTCTACCTGCAGATAAGGTGGATTTTCGTTTCGGTTTCCGATGCGCAATGGATGATTCACCTGAAACAGGGAAAACTGATTCGCAATGAATCCGTTGCACCTGAACTGTATTTTGTATACAATTTGAATCATGAGACACACAATTAAACCCAAACCATTGAGAGAACGAGTTTATGCCAGTCTGCTGGACCAGATTGTCTCCGGGAAAATTTCCCCCGGTGCTCCCATGCGTGATACCCGCATTTCCGAACAACTGGGCGTCAGCCGGACACCGGTCCGCGAAGCCCTTCTTCGACTGACCCGGGAAGGTCTCCTTGAAAACCACCATCACAGAGGATTCCAAGTGAGCCCCCTTTCTCCTGAAGTGGTGGCCCAGACCTACCCCATCATCAATGCGCTGGAAACCCTGGCTCTGACACAGATTACATCCGTCGATGAGCGAACCATCCAGCGACTCACGGACCTCAACCTCGAATTGAAAGAACGCGGAACCGAACCGGCCGCACGTATCCGCCTGGACAATGAGTGGCACATGACCCTGCTGCGACTGTGCGGCAATGACCGATTGCTTGAACTGGTGCGTGAAATCAAGCGTGCTTTGCTGCGTTACGAATATGCCTACATGACCGACGCCGAACTGGTCCACCATTCCTATCTGGAACACCATGAGATTGTCCGTGCGCTCAACCCTCTCAACCTGGACGCCGCGTCTTCCGTTTTAAATCAACACTGGGAGCACACGCGACAGGTGTTGCTGGATCAGTTGCAGACCGTTCATAAATCCTGATGGAAACGAGGTAACTATGCCCCTATCAACTGAAATCCGAAAGTATGCAAGCCAGTGGCGGGAAGATACCGCTTTGCAATTGACACACATGGTACGAATCCCGTCCCTGAGCTCCCGTGAAGAATCGGTCGTACGGGAAATCGCCGCCATGTGCGAGTCAACCGGTTTTGATGAAGTACGGATTGACGGACTGGGAAACGTCCTGGGCCGAATCGGTAACGGCCCCCGCGTGCTCGCTGTTGATGCGCATATTGATACCGTCGATACCGGTGATCGCTCCCTGTGGGAGTTCGACCCGTTCTGCGGCGACATTCGCGATGACCATGTACTGGGACGGGGGACGGTGGACCAGGAAGGTGGAGCGGCCGCCATGATTACCGCCGGCCGGATTCTGAAAACTCTCGGGTACGGCGGCGAATTTACCATCTGGTTCACATTCACTGTCCAGGAGGAAGACTGCGACGGCATGTGCTGGAACTATCTCATCGAAGAAGAGAAACTGGTTCCGGAACTGGCCGTATCAACGGAACCGACCAATCTGAATCTGTACCGGGGTCACAGGGGACGAATGGAATTCGAACTGTATTTCCACGGCCTCTCCTGTCACGGGTCCGCGCCGGAACGGGGGGACAATGCGCTGTACAAAGCCGCCCATGCGGCCGTCTCAGTTGAATTGCTCCATCCGGAATTGAAATCAGATCCCTTCCTGGGGAAAGGTAGTATCACCGCAACGCTCATTCAGTCATCCTCCCCCTCATTGTGCGCGGTACCCGATGCCTGCCGGATTCACCTGGACCGTCGTCTTACCTGGGGTGAGACCCGTGAATCCGCTTTGGCGGAAATCCGCGGCATTGTACCGGAAGACACCACCGTGGAAATACCCGTTTACGACAGGCCTTCCTGGAAGGGGACCATTTTCCGGCAGGAATCTTATTTTCCCACCTGGAAACTGGAAGAAAACCATCCATTTGTACGTTCAGGTTCAGATACTTACAAAGCTCTTTTCAATAATTCAGTAAAGGTTGACAAGTGGACATTCTCCACCAACGGCGTGGCTATATGCGGCAAACACGGTATCCCCACCATCGGTTTCGGGCCCGGAAACGAAAAGCTGGCCCATGCGCCCAATGAACGTGTCCCGATTGATCACCTGGAAGCGGCATCGGCATTCTACGCCATGCTGCCCTTCATACTGGAATCTGGAGAGGAGGCCCCATGAGCACACTCTTACGCGGAAAAGATCTGATTACATTCGACACCTGGACCAAACGGGAGATTGAACTGGTTCTGGAAACCTCCAGTGACCTGAAGCGTCGGTTCGCCATGCGGGAACTGACACCTTTGCTGGTTGCCCGAACCCTGTTCATGATCTTCTTCGAACAGTCCACCCGGACACGGAATTCGATTGAAGCCGCCTTGACCCAGCTGGGCGGACACGCCCACGACCTGACTGCGGATAAAATGCAGATTTCCCATGGCGAGTCTCCGAAAGACACCGCAAAAGTCCTGGCCCGGATGGGTGACGGCATTGCCATCCGCAACTGTTTCCATGGAATCGGCAACCGGTACATTACCGAAATCGCAGAACATGCGGAAATCCCTGTGATCTCCATGCAGGATGATATTTACCATCCGCTCCAGGTGATCGCAGACCTGATGACCATCCGGGAACACTGCGGCACCAACCTGAAGGGACTCAAGGTAGCCGTCAGTTGGGCCTATGCCACTTCACACGCCAAACCCCTGTCGGTTCCCCAGTCTCAGGTTCTGATGTTCCCCCGTTACGGCATGGACGTGGTGGTGGCACATCCGGAAGAATTTCCGCTGGAAAAGGACATCATGAACCGTGCACGACACAGTGCGGAAGCGGGCGGCGGATCCCTGACCGTAAGCCACGATATGGATGAAGCGGTGAAGGACGCCGACATTGTGATCCCGAAAAACTGGGGCGGATTCGGTTTCTTTGACGGTTATGTGGATGACGATGAACACCGGTCCATCATGAAGAATAATTTAGAGAAACATAAAGACTGGATTTATGACGAACGGCGTCTGGGTTTGTCCGCAAAGAATGTGAAGGTCATGCATGCGCTGCCGGCCGACCGGGGCAAAGAAGTGACCGACGCGGTTCTGGACAGTGACCATTCCATCATCTACGACGAAGCGGAAAACCGCCTGCACACAGCACGGGCACTTCTGGCGTTGACCATGGGGGGGAGGCCGTAAAGAAAGGTGTTCAGTGTCCAGTGCTCTGTGTTCAGCAAGACTGAGAAGAGATGAAAAGTCCATGAGGCAAGGCGCGCAGAGCGAAACGGCGGATAGTAAACACTGGAGGAGTGGATGGCAGACGAGCCCAACAAGGAGCAACTGCTCCTGAGCTCACTGGCACCCATATGACAGGGGGATTATCCCATGACAACGACAACCACATCCTTTCAGTACCGGTGCAGTGAGTGTGGAAAACAGTATCCGATTGTTCCGGATCGCTATCTGTGTGATTCCTGTTCGGCGAAGCAGGAACCGGACCGGCCCCTTCGGGGCATCCTGGAAGTGGCCCCTGCAACGGCACCCCAATGCCCCCTGGACCTGCTTGACTACCTGCCCGTCCCCCGGCGTTACTTCCCGCCCTTCCCCGTTGGCGATACCCCCATGTGGCAACCGGAGCGCCTCCGCAACGATCTGGACCTGCCCGGACTGTTCATCAAGGATGACGGCCTGAATCCGACCGGTTCCCTGAAAGACCGCGCTTCCTTCCTGGTGGCCGCCTTTGCCCGGCAGCATGGTATTTCCACCATTGTGGTTGCCTCCACAGGCAATGCCGCCTCTTCCATGGCGGGCGTGGGTGCGGCATCCGGTCTCAAGGTCACGATCTTCATTCCGAAAAGTGCACCCGAAGCCAAAATGATCCAATCACTGCAGTATGGCGCGACCGTTCACCTGGTGGACGGTACCTATGACGATGCATATGCATGTTCCATGCAGTTTGCCGCCCGGACAACCACCGTGAACCGCAACACGGCCTACAATCCCATGACCATTGAAGGCAAGAAAACCGCGGCCCTGGAAATCTGGCGCGACCTGCAAGGGCTGCCCGATGTGGTGTACGTCTCCGCCGGGGACGGCTGCATCCTGGGCGGCCTGTACAAGGGATTCCGTGACCTGAAGGAACTGGGTCTGACTGACCGTGTCCCCGCAATTGTGGCGGTACAGGCAAAAGGCAGTTGTGCCATCGCCCGGGCACTGAAAACCGGCTCGTTTCTCCAACCGGTTCCATCACATACCGTTGCCGATTCCATTTCGGTCGATGTTCCCCGAAATGGATTCCATGCCCTGATGAACCTGAAAGAACATGCCGGACGATGCGTCGTGGTATCAGACGAAATGATTCTGGAAGCACAGTCGCGCCTGTCCGCGTCCACCGGCCTGTTCGCGGAGCCGGCCGCTGCCGCTGCGTTTGCCGGCCTGCTGGCCGACCGACCGAACCTGTCACGGAAAGACCGGGTCGTCGTTCTGTCCACCGGAACCGGACTCAAAGACATATCCGCCGCACGGAAAAACATGACCATACCCACAGCCACAATCCGCAATGTGGAGGACCTGCTGTGAACACCGACACCACGCCCGAAGCGGTCGTACTGGCCGCGGGAAAGGCCACACGCGCCGGAGATTTCAAGCTGGGCTGGGTTGTAGGAGAAGATCCGGTCCTGGTCCGCTGTGTTCGGAACCTTCAACCGTTCTGCAGCCAGGTTGTGGTGGTAACCGGCTACCGTCCGGACCGGATCGAGCACCTCCTTGACGGTATGGAAGACGTACAGATTGTCCACAACCCCGACTTTGAACAGGGAATGTTCACATCTGTGCGGACGGGCCTGAAGGCCACCCGGGCCGATCAGATTCTACTGACTCCGGGAGACATCCCGCTGGTTTCATCCGACGTGGTATGGAAGATTCTGAATCAACAGACGGATGTGGCAATTCCATCATACCTGGGCCGAAAAGGACATCCGGTAATGATGCGGGGATCTGTTAGAGACGCGGTACTGGCTGCCCCTCCCCAAACGACGCTGAAGCATGTCCTGGAGCGGTTCCATCCTATCGTTGTTCCGGTCGCCTGCGAGGGGATCCTGCTGGATATCGATACCATCGCAGACTATAATCATCTCAGGGAGTTCCATGAACAACACAATCCGTAACCGTGTGGACCGCCCAGACGGTCCTGAAAAAACATCGGGCCGCGCTTCCTACGTGGCCGACATCCGTTTTCCGGATATGCTCTACGCCAGGACTGTTCGCTCCGAACGTGCACGTGCCCGGATTCTCAAGATTGAGGTGCCCCAGTTGCCGGAAGGGTACGCCGTTGTCGACCGGAGAGACGTTCCGGGAACAAACCGGATCAAGATGCTGGAAGACGACTGGCCGTTCTTCGCTGAAGAAGTCGTCAACCATATCGGTGAACCGGTTCTGTTGATTGCGGGACCAGACCGGGCCGTACTGGACCGGCTGGTTCAGGCAGTCCAGATTACCTACGAAGATATCCACCCCGTTCTATCACTCGATGATGCTGAATCACCAGTGGACCCCATATTCAGGGATGACAACTGTTTCGCTTCCTACTCATTCGGACGCGGTGAACTGGACAGGGCTTTCCAGTCTGCCCATACCATCGTGGAAGGCGTCTATCGGACCGGATACCACGAACAGGCCTACATGGAACCCCAGGGTATGATCGGCACGTTTGAAAACGGCCGCGTCACTGTGTACGGGTCCATGCAGTGTCCGTATTATGTCAAGAACGCCATGATCCAATTGACAGGCTTCACCGAGGACCGGATCCGCATCGTTCAGACGACCACGGGAGGGGCATTCGGCGGCAAGGAAGAATACCCGTCCCTGCTGGCCGGTCACGTGGCGGTTGCGGCCATGAAAACCGGCAGGCCCGTTCAATTGGTCCTGGAACGCGGTGAGGACATGATTGCCACCACCAAACGTCATCCCTCCGTCTGCCGGTATCGCACCGCATTGGATGAAACCGGACGGATTATCGGTATGGATACCGACATTGTTCTGGATGGCGGCGCCTATGCCGGACTGACGGCCGTTGTGCTGCAACGGGCCATGTTCGCGGCTACCGGCGTGTACCGCGTTCCGGCCGTACGTGTGACCGGACGGGCGTATGCCACCAATCATGTCCCGTCCGGCGCTTTTCGCGGGTTCGGCGCACCCCAGGCGTTTTTTGCGGTGGAACAACACATGGACGATATCGCTTCCCGTCTCGGTGAAGACCCCCTGGTACTTCGACGCCGTCATCTGCTCCAGAAAGGTGACCGGACCGTAACCGGCGGAATTCTCAGAGATCCGGTTAAGCTCCCCGAAATGATTGACATGGCTATGGAAATGATGCAGAAGGATCGACCGGACACCGACGAAAACAACCCCTGTGTCAAACGCGGCGTCGGCATCGCCCTGACCTACCACGGATGCGGATTCACCGGCAAGGGGGAAGAAATCATCAAAGGGACCGCAGGGCTCCGCAAGAATGAAGACGGTACAGTGGATATTCTGGTTGCCAACGTAGAAATGGGACAGGGAGCACGTACCACCCTGGCCAAGATCGTAGCAGCCGGACTGGATCTGCCCCTGGAACAGATCGGGTATGACAATCCGGACACCGACCAGGTGCCGGATTCCGGGCCCACCGTAGCGTCCCGCACCATCATGATCGTCGGCGGCCTGCTCCACCAGTTGACAGCTGAACTGAAACCCCTGCTGGACGAGACCGGGACCCATACCCGTTACCGGACATACCGCCATCCGTCTTTCATCGAGTGGGACCAGAATACGATGTCCGGCGACTCCTACCCTGCCTATTCATGGGGCGTCACAGTCGCAGAAGTACTGGTTGACCGGGTCACCGCGGAAATGGCCGTCAGCGGATGCTGGACCGTGTTTGACGTGGGCACCGCCATTGATCCGGACATCATGAAGGGACAAATTGAAGGGGGCGTCCTACAGGGACTCGGCTATGCCTGTCTGGAAGTCATGGAGACTGACAGGGGCCATCTGCGGCAGCATAATTTCACCGATTACATCATCCCCACAACCGTTGACACGCCGCGCATTGAATCCCGGCTTGTGGACAATCCATACGAATACGGACCGTTCGGTGCCAAATGCGCCGGAGAGCTGCCCCTCGTGGGAGCTGCACCCGCGTTTGTCTCCGCTGTTCGAAACGCAACCGGGCTTCCCCTGAATGAAATCCCCCTGCGTCCGGAAGCACTCCTTCGGAGGTTGACATGACCGTTGAAATCTCATTTGTGCTGGACGGCGAATCCGTTACCCTCCATGTTCATCCGATGGATCGACTCCTGGATGTTTTGCGCGAAGATCTCGGCAAGACAGGCGTCAAGGAAGGCTGCGGTGAAGGAGAATGTGGCGCATGCGCGGTATTTATGAATGGCCGTCTGGTGAACAGTTGTTGCGTAGCCGTAGGCGCTGCGAAAGATGCCGAAATCGAGACGGTTCACCGGATGCGTGAGACCGAAAGTTACCGGGTTCTGGAACAGGCGTTTCAGGAAGCCGGTGCCGTCCAGTGTGGCTTCTGCACTCCGGGGATGGTCATGGCCGGTATCGCTCTTCTCCGGCAGAATCCCCATCCGTCAGAACCCCTGATTCGGGAAGCACTTTCCGGCAATCTGTGCCGGTGTACAGGATATAACATGATCGTGGACGGGATCCTTCTGGCCGCTGAGAAACGGGAGGGACCATGGTAAGCACATCCTGGCCCGGCTCTCTTGCCGAAGCATTGCAGGTCCGCAGCGAAACGGCAGCCATCCCATACGCCGGCGGAACCGACCTGATGGTACGTTACCGCCGTGGAACAGCTGTCCCGGCTGATCCCGGCAGATCCGTCATGTTTCTGAACCGTGTTGAAGAACTGAAGACAATTCAGCGGGACAAAACCCGCCTTGTGATTGGAGCAGGTGCCTGCTACAGCGATGTGCTGGCCCATGACGAGGTGCCCGATATTCTGAAACGGGCGTGCCGGCTGATCGGCGCACCGGCCATACAGAACCTGGGCACAATCGGAGGGAACCTCGGTAATGCATCCCCGGCTGCCGACACCCTGCCCCCTCTTGCGGTGCTGAACGCGGTCGTCCGGCTGACATCCGTCGAACGCTCCCGTGAAGTGCCCATCCTGGATTTCTGTACCGGACCGGGTACCACCGTCCTTCAACCTGATGAATTGATTGAAGCCATCTGCATTCCGGACCTCGCCGAAGCGGACTGGATTGTCGGATACCGCAAGGTGGGTACCCGCAGGGCCAACGCCCTCTCCAAGGCGTCATTCGCCGGTCTCGCCAGGCACAACGGTCGGGAAATTGCGGAAATTCGGATTGCGCTGGGTGCCGTTGCACCCGTTGTGGTTCGCTGTCCGGACCTCGAATCCGCCATGGAAGGAAAGGATTGTTCCGGCATATCGGCTCAATTGACCGGTATCCTCCATGGTTACCGACATCGGATTAATCCCATCTCCGATCAGCGATCCGATGCTGATTATCGCCGGACTGTATGTCAGAATATGATCAAACATTATGTCACCAGGGAGGTATTATGCGACTGAAACCATCCGAAACTTGGCAGACCATCCTATTTTTCGGCGCCATGTGGGGGATAGCGGAAGCCACACTGGGTTATCTGTTCCACGGGTTGTCCCGGTTCCTGCTCATACCCGGACTGGCCGGGTTTGTGATGTTCCCCGTAGCCGTTTTCTTCATGCATCGTGCATACGTCCGGACCGGACAGGTATCCACGCTGATGGGCGTCTCCGCGATTGCCGCCGCCATCAAACTGACCAATCTCGCACTGCCGATACTCCCAGCCATCGATACGATAAACCCGGCTATGGCGATCCTCCTGGAGGGAGCCGCCGTAACAGTACTGTTTGGATTGGCCCGTCAATTCGAAAACGCCATTACCTGGCCGCGCCTCCTGCTGGTAGCAACGGGGTGGAAGGCCATGTTCCTGTTCGTTCAGCTGGCTGCCGGCATAGAAAGCGGAATGGCTTTTGCCGATCCGG
>DAINNF010000084.1:0-11536 GCA_036736005.1 Acidobacteriota bacterium | reverse complement strand
AGGTGACCAGTGAACCCGTCAGTGCCGGATACCAACGCACCAGCAACCGCCGCTGCCTCTATTTCTACCGAAGACCTGAGCAAGGCGCTGGCGGTTTTCAAATCAAAAATCACCGACGAGTATGCCGCCTATATGAACAGTTGTGTCCATTGCGGCCTTTGTGCCGATTCCTGTCACTATTACCTTGCCAGCGGAGATCCGGTTGACATGCCGGCCCACAAGATCGAACTGGTGGTATCGGTGTTCAAACGCTACTTCAACTGGCTGGGACGTCGCTTCCCCTCGATGGTGGGTGCCCGGAATCTGGATGAATCCATGATCCAGGAATGGGTGGACGCGCTGTACGGGCGATGTTCTCTGTGCGGCCGTTGCACCATCAACTGCACCATCGGCCTCAACATTCCCTATGTGATCCGAACCGCCCGCAATGCGCTATCTGCTGTGGGCCTGGTTCCGGACGGGCTGCAATCCACCATCGATACCGCACTGAAAACCGGCAACAACATGGGGATCCCGAAGGATGGATGGCTGGAAACGGTGGAGTGGCTGGAAGAGGAATTGAAGGATGACGTGGAAGACGATAAGGCCGAAATGCCCATGGACAGGGAAAAGGCAAAACTCCTGTATACGGTCAATCCAAGGGAACCCATGTTTTTTCCGTTATCCATCTCCGCCGTTGCCCGGATCTTTTATGCGGCAGGCGAAAGCTGGACGTTTTCTTCCGACAACTATGATGTCACCAACTACGGTCTCTATGCGGACGATGAAGCGGGCGCCGTCATGTCCGACCGCCTGGTTCAGAGCATGGAGAATCTCGGCTGCAAGACACTGGTGCTGGCGGAATGTGGACACGGGTTCAACGCCAACCGCTGGGAAGGACCGGGGTGGTTGAAAAAACGATACGGCTTCGAGGTCAAGAGCATCCTGGAGGTGGTGGCCGACCATATCCGGGAAGGCCGGATAAAGCTGGACAAAACTCTGAACCCGGATCCGGTAACCCTCCACGATCCATGCAATCTGGTCCGGTTCGGCGGTATCGTGGAGGAACAGCGGTATATTCTCCGCCAGACCGTGTCGAACTTTGTGGAAATGACCCCCAACCGTCAGAACAACTTCTGCTGCGGGGGAGGGGGCGGTCAACTGGCCATGACCCGATTCAGTGAACGCCGTCTGAAGGCGGGGAAGATCAAAGCCGATCAGATCCGGAACACCGGTGCATCCATTGTTGCCACCCCCTGTCACAACTGTATCGATCAATTGATGGAACTGAACAAACACTATAAGCTGGGTGTTCAGATCAAGACGGTATGTGAACTGGTATCGGACGCTCTCGTCCTGAAATAAGAAAAGCCCGCAGAAGCGGGCTCTTCGATACGCTGTACAGAATCTGTCAGAGGGTTTCCCGAATTTCCCGGACCGCCTGTATGGCTTCGTCAATGTCATTTTCCGTATTGAACGGTCCGATCCCGAACCGAACGGCACCATGAATGTCCGCCGTCCCGATCCGCTCATGAACCAGCGGTGCACAGTGCAGGCCGGTGCGGCAGGCAATATTGTAGTCCACGTCCAGCATGGTACCCACATGCAGTGCCTCCACACCGTCCACATTGAACAGCAGGACGCTGATGTGACCGGCCAGATCATCCTGACAGTACAGTGTGACCCCTTCAATCTCCCGAAGACCGTCCCGCAATCGTTCCGTCAGCTTCATCTCGTGGGCATGCAGTTTGTCCAGCCCCTGATCCTCCACCCACTTAACGCCCGCATACAATCCGGCCACGCCCATGGAGTTGAGCGTCCCGAATTCCATTCGATAGGGATATTCGTCCAGGTGGGACCGCACAGCGGATCGCACTCCCGTACCCCCCGCCCGGGTGTGGCGAATCTCCACCCCTTCACGGACATACAGCCCGCCGATACCGGTGGGGCCCATCAGGGATTTGTGTCCGGTAAACGCCACTACGTCCAGGTTCATGGCTTCCATATCGATGGGAACTTTGCCGGCTGACTGGGATGCGTCGATTGTAAAGATCACGTCGTGCTCCCTGCAGATGCGTCCAATCTCGGCTATCGGCTGGACCGTACCGAGGACGTTGGAGGCATGATTCACCACCACCAGTTTCGTCTCCGGCCGGATCCGTTTCTCAATCTCGGAAGGGTCCACGAATCCATTGCTGTCGAACGGGACATGGTCGACCAGAACGCCGTTGTCCCGATTCAGGTGCCAGAGCGGCCGCAATACCGAATTGTGTTCCAGCTCGGTCGTGACGGCATGGTCCCCTTCTGAAAGGAGACCGAACAGGATCAGGTTCAGTGCATCCGTTGAGTTGTAAGAGAAACAGAGACGGTTGAAATCGGTTCCGTTGAAGAATGCCGTCAGCTTTTTGCGGCAATTCTCCACTACCTGACCCGCCTCCAGACACATGTCATACCCCGACCGGCCGGGATTGACACCGGACTTCCGGTAGTACTGGTCCATAAACGAATAAACAGATTCAGGCTTGGGAAATGAGGTCGCACCACTGTCCAGATAAATCAGTCTTGTCATGCATCTTCCTTACCATGCGTGCACGGCACGAAACACAAATGATGCCCGGAAACCGAAAACGGTTCCAACTTCTGTGCCGTGGTTGAATTGATACCATGAAACCGAAGACCGCGATGATCAGATTAAGCATGATTCCATTGTACTGGACAACAGGGATCCTCTCCACGTGAAATGTTGCGCAAGTCAACTCCCGCGGGAGAATTGATCGGACGTTTCTACCGGTTGCAGGGGATATCCAACCAGTCTATATCATGCGCCGGAACGGGTTTTCCGTCTTTCAGCCGGTACAGACCTTCTTCCGGTGTAGACAACCAGAAGGTTCCGGTGCTGTAATAATCGGGCAATCCCTGAATCCGGCCGCACGTGAATGCACGGTGAAAATGGCCGCAGAATACACGATCAGCACCCTCGTAGGCCTTCAGCAACCGATTGCAGATCGCCGGCATGGCTGTCGGCGTCATTTTCACGCTGAACGCACCTTCCTGGAAGGATCCGTTCAACCAGCCGGCTGCTCCCTTCAACCAGCCGCGGCAGAAGAGCCAGCGTACGGGTGCCCATTTCAGGATCCGAACCAGCAGTCCATCCCGGAATCCGGTAAACTGATGGCCGTGGACGAACACCGTCCGCCCACCCTTCAGCTCCATCTGGATCTCGCGCTCGGAACAGCGCGCGAAATGCCCCCCGAATGCCCTCGTCAGATAAAAATCCCAGTTGCCTTCCACCAGCGACACCCGTCCCGCGCCATGTTCATCGATCAATCTCAGCAAAGCCCTGCCGTTGGCATGATCAAATGGGGGTGCCGCCGACCACACCTGAAATATGTCGCCCAGCAGTACCACGTGTTCCACCCTGTCCAACAGGTTGGAAATGGTCTCCAGAAAAGCGTGAAATGACGGATCCCCGGGCTCAATGGAGACATGGCAATCGCTGAGAACGGCAATGGAAAAAATCTGTTCAGTAGATTGCATGGAGAATCTTCTTCTGTTCCGCGGTCAGGATGCGTTCCGTATCCAGGATGGAAATCGGCTCATCATCCAGCATGAACGTGCCCGCCAGTGGGACATCGTCATCCACCGATTGCAGTTGTTCCCGGTCCACCTGAACAACATCATGGATGTGATCCACCCGAAATCCCATAAGCATATCACCCACCTGGGCCAGAAAGACCCGGGCGGACGTTGAATCGGAAACCAGATCAAGCCGGCTGCCCAGATCGATCACCGGCACCACGTGTTCCCTGTACACCAGAACGCCTTCGAGAAAATCCGGCGAACCGGGAAGTGGGGATACCCGCGGCTTCCGCAATACATGGGAAACATCCTGAACATCCATGGCCATACGGTTTTTGCCCACCGAGAACAACAGTACGTGACTCATGACCCCATTGTACCGGAAAACTTTGTCTTTCGGATGTTTTTGCAACGGTTCTGTTTTGACAGCCATTGTCGCTTCTGATAGTTTGAATCGGTTGGACAGAACATATAAACGATTGACGGAAATGCCAATGGAAGAAACGCTCCACAAGTCTCACACGCGGGACGCCGCATTGACAGAAGGCCCGATTGCCTCCACTCTGGCCCGACTTACCGGCTATATGATCCTGGGTTTTGCCGCCACCATTTCATTCAACCTGGTGGACACCTGGTTTGTGGCCCGTCTGGGGACGGAAGAACTGGCCGCTATCGGATTCACATTTCCGGTCGTCATGCTGATCGGCGCCATCGCCATTGGACTGGGCATCGGAACATCCGCACTGGTTTCCCGAGCCATCGGCGAAGGCGACGGAAACCGGGTCAAGCGACTGACCACGGATTCACTGGTCCTTTCCGTGCTGATTGTACTGATATTTATTCTGATCGGTCTGGGAACCATGGATCCGGTTTTCCGGTCCCTGGGTGCAGATGGCACGACACTGCCACTGGTCAAACAGTACATGGTGATCTGGTATCCGGGCATGCTGTTCCTGGTGGTCCCCATGGTGGGCAACAATGCCATCCGAGCCACCGGTGACATGAAATGGCCCGCCGCCATCATGATGAGTTCGGTGCTGCTCAACGTGATTCTCGACCCGCTTCTCATTTTCGGAATCGGTCCCTTTCCACGCATGGAACTGGCGGGAGCAGCCCTTGCGACGGTCTTTTCAAGAGCCTGCACGCTTGCATTGTCCCTGTTCGTTCTCCATGTACGCCATCGGATGCTCACCGGCAAAGCCCCCCGTCTGCAGGAGGCGTGGCGTTCCTGGAAAGCACTGCTCTTTATCGGTATCCCCGCGGCAGCCGGCAACCTGATCCGTCCTCTGGGGATGGGTGTCATCACCGCGCTGGTCGCCCGATTCGGAACGGAAGCCGTGGCGGCGTATGGCGTATCCACCCGGATCGACGCGTTTGCGTTCATTGTGCTGATGGCGCTTGCCACCGTCCTGGGTCCCTTTGTGGGACAGAATATCGGTGCCGGAAAACTGGATCGTGTTCAAACCGGCATCCGGTACAGCAAGTTTTTTTCCATCGGGTGGGGCGCATTGGCAGCCGTGGTCCTCTTCCTGCTGGCACGGCCGATCGCCTCTTTGTTCAGCAGTGAAGCGGTGGTGCTCAACTATACCGTGCTGTATCTCCATATCGTCCCGGTCAGCTATGGCCTGCTGGGTGTCTTCGCGCTGTGCAACGCGGCGTTGAATGTGTTGAACCGTCCCTGGTCTGCTGCCGGTCTCGCCGTCCTCCAGATGTTTGTCCTGGCCGTTCCCGCAGCCATGCTGGGCTCCCGCCTGATGGGTATCGGCGGGATCTTTGCCGCCATTGCCCTGGCAGCTCTTGCAGCAGGCATTACGGGCGCGTTCTGGCTCCGTCACGTAATCCGCAAACTGCAGCCGTAACCGGAGTCCACTGAACCTTTATCGACCGGCCGCCAGGCCGTTCATAAATGTCCTGTCCAGATCCCCACCGGCCTCCACGGCCGTCAACGGCTGATCAGACAGCACGCGCACATAATCCGTTTCCAGCACGCCGGTACCTTCAAAATAGTCGGCCACAACAAACGCGAAACGGCTGAAAGAACTCAGCGTAGTACCTTTCTCTTGCTTCACGGTACCATCCAATGCCACCAGTTGGAACGTGACGGAAGCTTCCGAACCGGACGGATTCGCCACCGCCACACCTGTCCACAACCCTTCACCGGACAACAATGATGGCAGGATCAGATCCGTACCACTGACATCGGGCAAGGTAAAGCCGCATATACCGGCATGGTACGTGCCATATAATTCAATCCCAATAACGGGTTGATCGGCCAGCACCAGACCCCAGCCCGCCGTTCCGGCAACGTCCGGAAACAGGTCGGCCATCAGTCCTTTGATCTTGGATCTGGCCGGAATATCCAGCCAGGTGGTCCCCAGATGACCACCGCTGTCGGAATAGAATTCACATTTCAGTCTGGCGGCTTCATCCCCCGTATTCAAGAACGCAAAACCGGTCCAGAAAATCGACGTCTGGGTGGGAATGTGTGGGATATAGAGGTTCTGGGAGGGCCGGGCCACCAGCTCCGTCGCCGCACCGTCATTACCGGCCTTGACGAACATTTCGAATCCGGACAGGACCGGATCGGGCGCGGTTGCCATTCCCCAGGACGTTGCGACTTCAATGGGGTCCCCCAGCAGGGCCTCCACATCCACAAGCGTTGCCCGGTCGGTTACCCCGACATGGTCACCGGCCGGCACGCTTACCTCAACATCTACGGGCAATCCGGCAGAAAGGAAAATTCCGGTATCCCAGAAATTGATTTCTTCCGCAATATGGGGGATATAAACGGAGGTTCGGGATGCTGCCGACAGCATCGCCGTCATGAAGGCGGTGTCGCTGGTCATTTCAACGGCCACCGGCACATCCATGCCCGTTTCCAGATCAAGGTTCATCGTACCCTCGGGCACCCGTTCAGGATCGTTCAACCAGACCTTACCACCGGCTGCCACACTCAAGTCCACCGGCTCCAATTCGGCCCCGCCGTCGTCAACCGGCTGCAGCCGGATTGCCAGTGATTCGTCATCACGGTTGACCAGGTAGTTTCTGAATGTATAAATACCACCCGGGTCCATGAAGGGCAGCGGGCGGACAATCTGTACATCCATGTCAATGGAGAGATGGACCGTTTCCGGCTCGCTCCACTCTCCCTCGTCATCCATCGCCTGCACCGAAACCACATAATCTCCGGACTCTCTGAACGGCGGTTTGTAGATGCCGGAACGCGTCCGGGTACAGCGGGTGTCCGCACCCTCCCACTGCCACCGGTACTGATCAATTTCTCCGCCATCGGGATCCGCAGCGGTCACATGAATAATGTTGTCTTCGTCCACCGAAAGGGTCTGGATCACCGGCGGTTCGGACGGCGCCAGAAACACCACGACGCCGTCATGATCGGAAAACCCCGCAGGCGTGGACGGATCGTCTTCCATACTCTCCGGTGCATCCCCATTGCAATGAACAATACCCACATCCCGTACCAGTACCTCACCGGAAGTGGAAACAAGCACCTGGTCCAGCACCTGGGCCGTCCCCTCGTGCACAAACGTGTACCGTGTGGATTCCGGGACAAGGTCGATCAGATTGATCAGGTCAGGATTCACTTCATCGGATGCCGGCAACATGGCCCCCAGCGGGTCGGGGTTCCCCGTAATCTGACCCATCACGTCCACATAACCGTCCGTAAACGGAAAGGCGTTGAAGTCTCCCATAACCAGCAGCGGCCTCTCCGGGTGGTCCGCCTGATACTGGTTCAGGTACCGGGAAAGCCGGTATGCCTGCTGATTCCGCTTTTCCCGTACCCACGGATCCGTTTCCACATCGATCATCGCTTTCAGGTGAACCAGCACCACCGACAGTGCCATCACGTTCCCGCCGGATGTGACCGTGCATTCCATCAGCAGCGGCGGACGGTCATGAACCGTGTAGTCTTCTTGATCACCGTCATCGTCCCGATCAAATGCAAACGTGTCGTCCTTCTGAATCTGGATCAGGTTGTCCACATGGACATTGTCCCGGACCAGAAAGCCGATCCCGCTTCCATAATTCGGAGACAGATATTGAACGTCATAGAGCAGCCCGGCATCATCCAGTTCCAGTTGATCCGCCACATCAGCCAGCTCATTTCCACCACTGACTTCCTGAAAGCCGACAATATCGGGTGCGTGCATCAGATTCCGAACCGCACCCGAAATCTTGGTCAGCTTATCTGCATATCCGGCTGAACCATCATTCAACTGAAGGGCATTCTGTGTTGCCAGCAGCACTTCTCCGTCATTCCGTTCCCGTACAGCAGATGGAAACCCGGGATCATCCAGCGTGCACTCCGATGCGATCAACAGGTATTCCCCGTAGGAGTAGCTCAGCGGACCCCAGACGTTTGCGATGGGAGCACCTCCGACCACATCATCGGCAGGCAGACCCGGGATCATCTGAAACATCTCGGGATTTCCATCCCACACCGGCAGACCCGGTTCCCCGGGATACCGGATTCCCGGTTCCCGCAAGGAGCGGTCCGGCGCTGCCGTCACATACGTTTTGCCATAACTGTCCAGTCCTGCACATACCATCCCGTTCTCAATGGATACCAGCATGCCCTCCACCCGCTCCAGGTCCGTGCAGGGCCAGGGTTGGTCCGGTGACGGGAAAGTCGCATCCAACTGCACCGGCTGTGGCAGTTCGTGTCCCGAAGACAGGATTTCGAAATCCACGCTCCCGCCGATCTCGGTCAGGTCAAAATATTCGCTGACATCACCCTGAACCCGGACCCGGTCTCCCACCGTTAAAGACGGCATCCCGCCGGTATACACAAACACCCCTTCCGATGTGAGGGGATCGCCGTCCGCTTCGGTATCCGGCAACTGGATGAAACAGCCGTTGGAGACAATCGCCGTCACGATTCCCTCCACCCGGACCGCCTGTCCATCGTACGGGCTGGCCGTACCGGCACCCTGCAGTTCATGAATGGTTATGGTCGCCTGTGCCGCTGATGGAACCGGAAAAATCAGCATCAGCGAAAGGATACCGCTCAGACAGATGCGAAACACACTGGACACGACATCAACTCCTTCGGGGGCCCGGCAAAGGACCTTCGTTTTTTCTGTCCGGATCATACCACAATCTCTCCGACTGCCCCGGCATGGACAAAACTCACAAAAACGACTAGAATAAAGACAGTTTGAGAACAATAATATGATCGGTAATCTGTCGGGGAGAAGTGATATGGCGCGTGGGTTCTTCTGGAATATGTTGTGGGTTCTGGTATTGACGGGAATCTGGACCAGCCATCTTCAGGCACAGACAAGTGCACCACCATCCACTTCGCTGGAAGGCATGCTTCAGGAAGCCGCCGGTCTGCTGGAAAAAACTCCGTGGAAGAGTATCGGTCCCGCAAATCGCGCAATGAAACTGGCCGTCGAACGGGGTGATGAACTGGCTGAAGCCCGCGCAAGGATGATTATGGGTTCCGCCCACGCAGACATGCGGAATTCGGAGCAGGCCCTTCAATTCCTTTTACCGGCCCTGGCCACGTTCCGTCAGTTGAAGGAACCCCGCTATGAGGCGGACGCTCTTCGACGGATCGGACAGGTCTACCGGGTCATGCAGGATTATGACAAGGCCATGAGCCACTATGAAGAGGCCATCCCTTTGTACAATCAGGTCGCGGACAACCGGGGACTGGCCCGTACCCTGAACAGCATGGGTGTGATTTACTGGTTCAAGAAAGATTATGAGAAGGCGCTCGATTACTATCAGCAGGCACTGGAGCATCAGCGAAAACTGAACGACCCGGTGGGGCTGGCCGGGTCATTGAACAACGTCGCCATGGTATACCGGGAGATGAACCGCAATGCCGATGCGCTTGCCTATTATGATGAAGCCATTGCGATCTCCAGAGAAGTTGAATACAACCGGGGACTGGCCATCACCATGGGAAACAAGTCCCAGTTCCTGACTGACCTGGGTCGATACCGGGAAGCTACCGAGTATGCACAGGATTCTTTGAATGTTGCCCAGGCGATTGACGCTCCGGATGCTTCGATCACCGCCCTGTCTACATTGTCTCAAATCAGCCGGAAACAGGGCCGACTGGAAGAGGCCCTGAAATACCGGGACCAGATCGATGACCTCCAGAAGGAGCTGGTCAATACCCAACTCAGCGAACGGATCGCCCAGATCCAGGCGCAGCACAACATCCAGCAGAAAGAGAAGGCAATCGAACTTCTGGAAAAGGAAAACCAGATCAAGGAACTGACCATCAGTCAGCAGCGGGATCATCGCAATGTTCTGTTTCTGGGAATCGCATTGCTGATCGCCGTGATCGGTGCATTACTGGCTGTCGTTGTTGTCCGAAGCCGCAAGAACCGGGTCATTCAAACCCAACTGGAACAACTGACCGAAGCGATGGCCCGGATCCGAAAATTGAAGGGCCTGCTGCCGATTTGCGCCGCCTGCAAGAAAGTGCGCGATGACCAGGGATACTGGGTGCAGGTTGAAGAATTCGTCTCCAAACATTCCGATGCCACATTCAGCCATGGCATCTGTCCGGACTGCAGCAGGGAACTGTACGGATCAATGGGAAGCCCGGATACGGACAAAACAGCGAAAAAGGTCACACAGAAAGAAGACTGATCGGTCAACCCATCACATTCAACTTCAATCATTTTTTTCATGTTTCCGTGAACGGTGGGCATGTACGCGCGTACTTGGAGTCGAAGGAGGATGACGTGGCAGACGATACCGTGATCATTGAACAATGCCGGAACGGGGACCTGGGCCAGCTGGAGGTTCTTGTGAACCGCTATGGATCACGGTTATACGGCTTGTGCCTCAAACTGTCACGGGACCCGGCAGATGCGGACGATCTGTTTCAGGATACCTGGGTCCGGGTGATGGACCACATCAACCGGTTCGAACCGGGCAAACGGTTCCTGCCCTGGCTTTTCACCATCTGTTTGAACCGATACCGGGACCGCTACCGGAAGAAGAAACGATGGTCCCTGAAAGTCGCCGGGAACCCGGTTCTTCCTGATGGACGGGACGGTGTGGAGATCGCCCGGGATCACCGGCCACTGGCCGACGAACAGTTAATGGAATCCGATCGGCTGAAGCGACTGCAACACTGCCTCAACCGTCTGGACGACTCCCTGAGAATTCCGGTACTACTCTACTATTACCGGTCTTTCACGCTGGAGGAAATCGGGGAAATGATGGATATACCGGAAGGCACGGTGAAGTCACGCCTATCCCGTGCCCGGAACCTGCTGAAAGAACTGATGGAGGATTGAGACGATGGAAAACCATGAACTGGACACATTGCTGGAACAACTGGCAGGCCGGGACGTCCCGCCGCCGGAACATCTGATCCGGTCCGTCCACGCAAAGATCCGACGGCGCAGGAATCTCCTGAAATGGACGGTCATCCTGTCTCTGGTGATGAATGGGATCCTGTTCCTGGCACTCCTCGCGGCACCGATGCTTCCAGGACTTACGGTAACCGGACGTCTCCTGATCCTGGGCGTGGAAAGCATTTCAGGCAGTATGGTGATTCTGCTTCTGCTGGGTGCCCGTGAACAGGTAGGCCGCACGATCGGCCGCCTCGAAATCCTGCTTCGAACCCATTGACCTGCAAGGAGGTTGAATATGTCGAGACAACACTCTGTTTTCAAGTATGTTTTCATCTCACTGGCCGCACTGGTCATTCTCCTGATTGGATTTGCCGCTTCCATGGTGGTCATCAGGGGTGTCGGTCCGGACGATCAAACCGTGGCTATCATCCTGATATTCCCGCTTCTTTTCGCGCTGGGCCTGCTGACACTGATCGCCGTTCTGGTATACCGGGATGCCAAGAAAAAAGGAATGGACCCCTGGCTGTGGGCCACCGTCGCCACCTTCATGCCCAATCTGATCGGGGTAATCATTTACCTGATCGTCCGCTACAACGTCAAGAAAACCTGTGTAGCCTGTGGCAAAGGACTGC
>DAINNF010000083.1:0-11595 GCA_036736005.1 Acidobacteriota bacterium | reverse complement strand
ATCATGGGTCCGCCATTGATTACGGCCCCCACATGTTCCGGATCGGAAAACCCGCCGGCGGCCTGTTCGATGGCATAGGCAAATGAAATCCCTAACGGCAGCCTATAGTTACCTGGACGGTTCACGCTGCCGGTAATCGTCGTCACCCGTTCAATCAGTGGCTTGCCGTATGCAACGGCTTCGTATATGGAGAAGACCGTGCCCACATTCTGTACCAGTACACCGACATCGAAGGGCAGCTTCCCGGACGGCACTTCGCGACCGCATACCGCCTGAATCAACTGTTTTTCACCGCCTTGTGGATATTGTGTTTTCAATGGAGTCACTTCAATCCCATGTGCACCGGTTCTTCGAATTGCTTCCTGCATCACGCGAATCGCATCCGGCTTGTTCACCTCAATACCGATAACACCCTTTTCCACACCCAGCACATGCATCGCAATTCGGGTACCCATCAACACACCGTCCGCTTCTTCCAGCATCAACTGGTGGTCGGCGGTCAGAAAAGGTTCACACTCGGCGCCGTTAATGATGACCAGATCCATTTTCTTGTCCGGCGGCGGCGACAGTTTCACATTGGTGGGGAATGTCGCCCCACCCTGGCCCACAATACCCGCATCCTTGATCCGGTCCAGAAGAACCTTCGAATCCAACTCGAGAGGATTCTCCACCCGTACCGAGTCAAACTGTTTGCGGTCTTCAGCCGTCTTTTCGGCATCAACTGAAATCACCACGACTTCTTCCATCAATCCCATCGCAGACATGCGCTTCTCGACCTTCTTTACCGTCCCCGACACAGGTGAATGCACATGGGCGGAAATGAACCCGTCAGCTTCTCCAATCTGCATGCCGACGATGACCTCGTCTTTCGCCTTTACAAGTGCCTTTGACGTTTTGCCCAGGTGCTGATCCAGCGAGACAACAATTTCTTCCGGCAGCTGAATCTCTTGAATTGTCTGGTGACGGGAAGCAGACTTGTTCTCCGGCGGGTGAATCCCGCCCCTATCAAATGTGACCGTTTTCATGCCTCACCTCCGGTCACTGCTGACTGTTCCTGAACCATTTCCCGTTTCAGAAACACAATGGAGTTCGTCGGACATTTGTCCACACATGCACCGCACTGGGTACACTTGTCCGGATTGATCCGGGACAGGAACGACTCAACTTCAACAGCATCGTATTCACATGCTTTCACACACAGTCTGCAGCCGATACAGGCCACCTTACAGTATTTCTTGGAAGATGCTCCCGCATCCAGCGAAGCGCAGGCCACATAGACCTTTTTATCGTATGGCTTCAGTTCGATGAGTTTCTTCGGACAGGCGCTTATACACATACCGCAACCGGTACAGTGATCTTCGTCCACAACGGCAACGCCATCCACTATGTCAATACAGTCAAACGGACAGGCATCCACGCAATCACCATAACCCAGGCACCCGAATGGACACACCAGATTGGATGTGGCAGCAACCGTCGTAGCCAGGCATGTTCGGACACCGGAATAACGACCCGCATGAACCGCCCGGTTACCTCCCTGACAATGGATACGGGCAACCATTTTCAAACCACCGCCCACCTCCATGTCCAGCAAACCGGCGATTTCACATTTTGTGTCCGCATCTGCCACCGGACAGTTCAACCCCTCATCCCTCAGGTTGACCAGGGCTTCCGCGAATGCCCGGCAGCCCGCGAAACCGCACCCACCACAGTTAGCACCGGGCAGCAATTCTTCCACCTGGTCGATAAGGGGATTCTCCTGTACCGCAAACTTCTTCGCGGCCACGAAGAGAACCAGGCCCGCAACCAGGGCGATGCCGCCCATGGACAGTGCCGTGTACAACACAACGTTCATTCAGCACCTCTTCTTCACAGATATAATCTTTCGGATGGGTATCCATCTGTTTAGCGCAATATTGAACAGCAATCCCACTGCCAGACCAATCATGGCGCCCAGAACTGCAAGCCATTCCCCCATACCGGACAACAGGAAGCCACCGGCAACCAGCATGATGATGGGCAACATATATACGGATACAGACAGCCATACCACAACGGTCGGACGAACTTCCACGTCAACAGAATCGCCCGGTGCCACAGGTTGACTCAAATCGGATTTCTTCATCAGAATGCTTCGGGCAGACGGAAGACCGCAGTGGTGGCGCAATCCGCAACCGGAACAGTTCTCCTCAATCACAGAGTCCTGATCCAGTTCAATCAGCAGGTTCTCGTCCGTAGAATCTCGCGAAACTGTGCCTTTCATGGGTCCCTTGCAGATGCTATTTCAACGGCCTTTTGCCGGCCGGATAACGGTAAAAGCCAGGACGAACGGTCTCTCGCTCGCGAATGGAAATGGTGCAACGACCGATTGCACATCCATGTCTCCATTCCGCTTGAATCCTATCAGGCGGGAATCTCCATTTCAAGCACATTAAATGGGTTTTTTCACAATTTGAAGCGGTTTTTTTGTGGCCAATATGCACAGAACTGTCTATGATGGTCCTGAGTGAAATACTGGTAACGGGAGGAAACATATGCCCGAACTCACAACCCGCTACATGGGGTTGCAGTTGGCGCACCCGCTGGTGGTTGCCAGTTCCCGACTGTCAAATTCCGTCGAGAACCTCAAACGACTGGAAGACGCGGGGGCAGCAGCAGTGGTTCTCAAGTCCCTGTTCGAAGAACAGATTCAACGGAACGGTGATGCCGCGATGGGACCCGGAGAAGCGGAATGGCATCCGGAAGCCGAAGACTACGTTCGCGGTTTACAAATGCAGCTCAGCGCACGGGACTACCTCACCCTGTTGGAACAGGGAGTAAATAGCCTGGGTATTCCTGTAATTGCATCTCTCAACTGTGTGTCTGCAACGGGATGGACGGATTACGCACGGCAATTGCAGGATGCAGGAGCGCATGCCCTGGAACTCAATATCGGATTTATGCCGACCGATCCGAAGCGTTCAGATGAAGATGTACGCAAGCGTTATCTTGAAATTGTTGATTCAGTAAAATCAAAATTGAACATTCCGATTTCCGTCAAAATCGGACCGCACTTCACATCCCTGAGCAATTTTGTGCGTGAACTCCAGTGGCACGGTGTGGACGCACTGGTGTTGTTCAACCGCTTCTACCGGTTCGATATTGACATTGAAAATCTGAAACCCGTGGCCGGGAACCCATACAGTCATCCGGAAGAAATTTCTCTTTCGCTTCGTTGGATTTCCGCCCTGTACGACCAACTTGAACTGGACCTTGCGGCTTCCACCGGCATCCACACACATAAAGAGGTCATCAAACACCTGCTGGCCGGCGCAACCGTTACCCAGTTGTGCTCCACCCTATTCCTCAACGGGCTGGAACAGATTCAGCTTATTCTGGATGGACTTTCCAGCTGGATGGCGGAACACAATTACAAGAACGTCGATGATTTCAGGGGACGTGTCAGTCGCGACCTCAGCAGGAACCCCGAGCTTCATCAGCGGCTGCAGTATATTCGCGCCATTGTCGGCATCGAGTAGATTGCACTCATTTTTCTTCTCGTATAACTGAACCGGACGGAAACTATTTCCGTCCGGTTTTCGTATCAAAATAGGTGAAACCGGTAACAATGAGGGGTGGGGATCCCATCAAGAGTTTCCAAAAGACTACCCCACCACAACCATCTAAGGGAACACACCAAGAAAACCGCCAACCATCTTAGACCCACCCCTCATGGTTTCACCAGTCACCCCTTACACACTTCCGGATTCATCAACAACAGCGGCCTCCCATCTCTTTACGTTTTCTTTACAACTAACCGAAGCTTCCGTTACCCCTGCCCCCTACCATGAGCACCCGTAGGAGGTAACCAATGAAACTGAAATCTCTGATCTTTGCTTTGTTCCTGATTCTCGGTACCGGCTCTGTTATGGCTGATGACACCATCAGTGGTGCCGGCGCGTCTTTTCCTTATCCGGTCTACAATGCCTGGTCCTACATGTACAACCAGGCCACTGGTGTGAAGGTGAACTACCAGTCCATCGGTTCCGGTGGCGGTATCCGCCAGATCAAGGCACGTACCGTCCAGTTCGGCGGCACCGACGCTCCGCTGAAACCGGAAGACCTCAAGGAATCCGGTCTGTTGCAGTTCCCGGCCGTGATCGGCGGCGTGGTGGTGGTTGTAAATATCGAGGGCCTGGAAGGGCAGAAAATCAAGCTGCCGCGCAAGACGCTGGCGAAGATTTTCCTTGGCGAAATCACCACCTGGGACCATCCTGAAATCGTGGAAGCCAACCCCGGCATCAACTTCCCGAAAACGCCGAAGAAAGTTGAAGAGAATATCGCCGTTGTTCATCGTTCCGACGGCTCCGGAACCACCGCTATCTTTACCACTTTCCTCTCTGCAGTATCCCAGGATTGGGACCAGAAGGTCGGAAACGGTAAGGCTGTCAAGTGGCCGACCGGCATCGGTGGTAAGGGTAACGAAGGCGTGGCCAATTATGTCAAGCGAATTGATAACTCCATTGGCTATGTTGAGTTTGCTTATGCCAAACAGAACAACCTGAATTACGTGCTGCTGGAGAACCAGGAAGGCAACTTTGTGGAACCTTCTTTCGACGCTTTCAAGGAAGCCGCAGCATACGCGAAGTGGGACCAGGACAAAGGATACTATCTCTGGCTGGTGGATTCTCCGGGCAAAGGTTCCTGGCCGATCGCCGGCGCAACCTTCATCATGCTGCCCAAGGAAAAGCCGGAAGACAACAAACATGTGGTCAAGTTCTTTGACTGGGCATTCAACAATGGTGACGAAGCCGCTCAGAAGCTGATCTACGTCCCGCTGCCCGACAGTCTGAAAGACAACATTCGCAGTTACTGGAAGAAACACGGCATCTACTGATTACTCTTTCTTCTTCAGGATCTCCCGGGGCGGAGCCCATGCTCCGCCCTTTTCCTGAATCTGTAGAATGTATCAGGGAATTCGTTACAATACTGTCCTAAGGAATTCAATATGAAGAAGTGGAATCGGATTGCAGATTTTATATTTTCAAAAATCACGCTGATCGCATCTCTGCTGGTTCTGCTCATTGCTGTCAGCATTCTGATATCGCTTTATGTAGAATCGAGACCAGCCATCGAAAAATTCGGACTGATCCGGTTCTTGACTTCCACCGACTGGGATCCCGTTCGGGAAAATTTCGGCGCGTTGACAACCGCTTATGGAACGGTGGTGACGACCGTTGTCGCACTACTCATCGCCATTCCCGTATCGCTCGGAATTGCCATATTTATTACCGAACTCTGCCCCAACTTCCTGAAGGGAACGCTGGGCACCGCTATCGAACTTCTGGCAGCTATTCCCAGTATTATTTACGGCATGTGGGGGCTCTTCACCGTGGCCCCGATCATGGCCAATACGATCGAACCTTTTTTACAGAAAACGTTTGGTTCCATTCCACTTCTTGGAAAGCTGTTTTCCGGCAAGCCGATGGGAATCGACATTCTCACGGCCTCCATTGTCCTGTCCATTATGATTACACCCTTTATTGCCAGCATAGCCCGTGACACGTTCAACCTGACCCCTCAGATATTGAAAGAATCCGCCTACGGCGTGGGAGCCACGAGATGGGAAGTGGTGAAGGACGTCATCATGCCCCACTCCAAACTGGGCGTTTACGGCGGTATTGTCATTGCACTGGGACGTGCCCTCGGAGAAACCATGGCCGTGGCATTCGTACTGGGTAACCGGCACCAGATTGCCACCTCATTATTTGATGCATCCGCTACCATCACGGTCACCCTGGCCAATGAATTTACCGAAGCCGACTCGAATCTGTATCTTTCATCCCTGTTCTATCTTGCACTGGTTCTCTTTGTACTGAGTTTCGGCACGTTGGCCATTGCCAAATATATTGTGAACCGCAGGAGCCGCATATGAATATCGTAACCAAACGGAAATTGAGGGGCTGGTTTGCCATGAGCATGTCCACCCTTGCCGCGGCTCTCGGGCTTTTCTGGCTGATCTTCATTCTATACGATGTACTGAAACACGGGATTTCTTACATCAACCTGGACCTCTTCACAAAAGACCCCGCACCTCCGGGATTCGAAGGGGGCGGACTTCGCAACGCGTTCGTCGGTCAACTCCTGATTACCGCCGGTGCCATGGGGATCGGAATCCCCGTCGGCGTACTGGGCGGAACATTTCTGGCCGAGTATGGAAAGTACAGCAAGGTCGGCCGTTTTATCAGTACGTTATCCGACATCATGGTCAGCGTACCCTCCATAGTCATCGGCACGTTCGTGTACGCCATCCTCGTTAAGCCGGTGGGGCACTTCAATGGCTGGGCAGGATCCGTCGCTCTGTCATTGATCATGATCCCCGTCGTCATCCGCACGACCGAAGACATGATGTCGCTGGTTCCCTGGACACTACGGGAAGCGGCATTCGCTTTGGGAGCACCTTACTACAAGGTCATTATCCAGGTGGTCTACCGGGGTGCCGCAACCGGGATTTTCACCGGTATTCTGCTCTCTATCGCACGTGTTGCCGGAGAGACGGCGCCGCTTCTGTTTACATCTTTCAACAACTCGTTCTTTACAACGGACATGAGCGAGGCGATGCCCTCACTCACCGTCACCATATTCCAGTATGCCACCGGTCCCTATCAGGACTGGCATGCTACCGCCTGGGCCGCCGCCTTCGTCATTACCTTTTTCATCCTGATTGTCACGATTCTCGGGCGGCTCATCATCAAATGGAGGTACAAGCACTGACATGAATATGCCAAAACAGACCGCAGATCATTCCATCATCCTCCGCACGGACCGGCTGAGCTTCTTCTACGGGGGAAAACACCAGGCCGTAAAAGATGTCACCATGGACATCCGGAAGCACCACATCACTGCACTGATCGGTCCGTCCGGATGCGGCAAAACCACGTTTCTCCGCTGCTTCAATCGGATGCACGATCTTTATCCCGGCAACCGCTATGAAGGGTTTATTTACTTCGGAGATCAGAACCTGTTGGCCAACGACATGGATCTGATCCGGTTGCGGAGCAATATCGGCATGGTGTTCCAGAAGCCGACGCCCTTCCCCATGAGTATATTTGACAACATTGCTTATGGACTGAAACTTCACGGCATCCGGAACAAATCCGAGCTCCAGGACAAGGTGGAACTTGCCATCAAACAGGCTGCACTCTGGGACGAGGTAAAAGACAGGTTGAAACAGAGCGCCAACGGCCTCTCCGGCGGCCAGCAACAGCGACTTGTTATTGCCCGGGCACTGGCGGTTCAGCCGGAGGTGTTGCTGTTTGACGAACCGACATCCGCCCTGGACCCGATTTCCACGGGCAAGATTGAAGAACTGCTCTTTGAACTGAAGAAATCGGTTTCCATTATCATTGTCACCCACAACATGCAGCAGGCGGCCCGGGTTTCCGACTACACCGCCTTCATGTATCTCGGTGAAATGATAGAATATGATGAAACCGACGTCATTTTCACCAACCCCAACAGGGAATTGACAGAGGAATACGTTACCGGAAGGTTCGGTTGATACGGAGGACATCATGCGTCATCACGATACAGAATATGTGGAATTGAAAGGACTCATCGCAGACATGAGCAGTGCTGTCAGCACAATGGTCCGGGATAGTGTGAAGTCACTGGTTGATCGGGATTCCGACCTTGCACGGGCGGTCATCCAGCGGGACAACCAGGTGGATTCTCTGGATGTCGAAATCGACCAGCATTGTATGAAAATCTTCGCTCTCTTTGAACCCAAGGCCGTAGACCTCCGTTTCATCATGGCAGCCAGCCGGATTATCGTCGATCTGGAACGGATCGGCGACCACTGCGTATCCATCTGCAAGGAAGTTATCCGGATCAATGAGCATCCTCAAATTAAGCCCTACATTGATCTTCCCAAAATGGGCGAGATTGCATCCAATATGGTAGAGGAAGCCGTGCACTGCTACCTGGAACGACAATCGGAACAAGCCATTGAAGTGATTCATCAGGACGACACGGTCGACCATCTCAATAATCAGATACTGCGCGAATTGCTGACCTATCTCGCTGAGGACATGAAGAAAACCCAGGTAATCTTTTCGTTGATGATGATCGCAAAGGGCCTGGAACGAATAGCGGATTATGCCACCAACATTGCGGAAAACGTCTTTTTCATGGTAACGGGGGACGTCATCCGACACAAACCCCTGGAGGAAGTCACCGATGAGACGGATACTGGCAATTGAAGACGAACCGGATCTGCTCGAACTGATCCGGTTCAACCTGGCTGCCAAAGGCTACCAGGTGGAATGCACGGAAAATGCCAATGATGCCATGATTCTGCTGGAGGATGTCCAGTTTGACCTCATCCTGCTGGATCTGATGCTGCCCGGACTGCAGGGCGATCAGTTCCTGAAGATTCTGAGAAACATGGATCGCGTATCGGATACCCCGGTGATGATCGTCTCCGCAAAGGACAGCGAATCCGATATCGTGGCCGGCCTTGATGCCGGTGCAGATGACTATCTGACCAAGCCGTTCAGCATCCAGGTACTTCTCGCAAAAGTAAAGGCATTGCTCCGCCGAACCAAGTCGGCAGGTCGAAATACGGCTGCGCATGCAGGAATGGAGATCAACACGGAGACCCACCGGGCCACTGTGGACGGAGAAGAAATCCAACTGGCCAGCAAGGAATTCGACCTGTTGCTGCTGTTTCTCAGGAATCCGGAAAAGGTTTTTACGCGGAATCAGTTATTGAACACCATCTGGGGCTATGAATCGGACGTGTTCACCCGTACCGTTGATGCCCACATTTCTTCCCTTCGCAAGAAACTGGGAGAAAAGGGACAGTTAATCCGTTCTGTTCCCAAAATCGGTTATCGGATGGAATCACCATGAGATCATTCATCCGTATCTTTGCCGTCATCTATGTCCCGATCGTCCTGGTCCTGCTGTGGACATTCGCATACGCGTACTCCGTAATGGTTCAGTCCGCCACCGAAGAGCTCCAGAGCGAGATGCAGAACATGTGGGTGATGATATCGAAGTATGACAACAGCCCGGAATTCGACCTGGACCGTCATCGGAACTTTCAGGAAATTTCGGACGAGACCTCTCTCCGAGTTACCCTGATTCGGCCGGATGGGGTTGTGGTAGACGATTCCTACCTTACAGCACCGGAAATTCTGAAAATGGAGAACCACCGGACACGTCCTGAGGTCATTTCTGCCATTGTTCGCGGCGAAGGATTTTCTCAACGGTTCTCCCATACCATCCAGATGAACATGATGTACTATGCCCGTCCACTGTCCAACAATATGATTCTTCGTATTGCTTACCCCATGAAATATGTAGCAAAAATCAGTACGGAGTGGCAGGCATACGTTTCTGCACTTCTGGTCTTCCTGTTACTGGTAATTGGGCTGATTGCCGTTTTCTTTGCCCGGCAGATATCAAAGCCCTTGAAAGCGCTGGATGATGTTGCAACATCCATTGAGAATCACAAAACCGATATCCACTTCCCCGAATTCGGGAATCCCTCCATGTCCCGGATCTCCAATACCATGTACCGGGTATACACCGCCATGCTGGAAAACCAGAGAGAACTGAGGGAAGAGCAGACCCGGACCGATCAGATTCTCAGTACACTGGAAGAAGCCATCCTGCTGCTGGATGATGAACTTCAGGTCATACACTGCAACCGCCGTGTGGAAGATCTCCTGGGAATCCGGTTTGAACCGGGCGACCAGATCCTGGACAAACCGACAGATGCGGCTCTCCTCACATTCCTGCGAACGATTGTCCAGTCGGACGAACAGTACTTCCCAAGAATTGAATTCAACAACCAGTTTTTCGAAGTTTATGTCCGTCAGGTCGATGCCAATATCCTGATGGTTCTGCATGATATTACAGACCGCGGCCGTTACGATGTTTACAAGAGTGAGCTGGTGGGCAACATTACCCATGAACTGAAAACACCCATGGCCAGCATCCAGGGATATGCCGAAACACTGCTGGCCAACCCGGATGTCGGTGCAGAGGATCGCACACGCTTCCTGCAGATCATCATGAACCATACCCGCCGGTTGAACAACCTGATCGCAGATATTCTCGAGTTGCACCAGTTGGAAGCCATCGGCAGCGAAATCAAACTGGATGAACCCGCACTGGGCGAAGAACTGCTGAATGAATTGAAAGCCCGGTATCAGGATGCCGACAAAACGATTGATTTTCAGATACCGGATGTCGAACTGGGTGTGCGACATGAACACCTGTCCAGCATTCTGACCAACCTGGTGGACAATGCCCTGCGATATAGCTCGGGTAAAACGGTACAGGCCCTGGTTGAACGGGAGAATGATCAACTGGTCGTATCGGTTTCCGATGAAGGCCCCCGCATCCCGGATGCTGACCGGAAACGCGTTTTTGAGCGATTCTACACCGTTTCGAAGTCCAGAAACCGCAACAACGGCGGTACCGGTCTGGGACTTTCCATTGTCAAGCATATTGCCCGTGTTTACGGGGGTTCCGTAACGTTGTCCGGAAATGACCAGGGGGGTAACACCTTCCGCGTTACCCTTATGGAACAGCCCCTGTCCGACTGATTCCTGTTCACATCAGCCGACTTCAATTAGGAGACCACCTCGGCGGGTGGTCTCTTTTTCATACCCGGTTATCCCTGAAGCCATTCCTGTAAGCAAACGGATGGAAACGGAGGATTCAAACGGGTTCATCGAATGAGGGTTGACCGGAAACCCTATACTGGTAGAATTTCCACGTACGCGCGAGGGGCACGCGCCTGAAGGCCCCATACATGTTGGAGGATTGGGTATGGCTCACTACACGTCAGACGAACTGATGAACATGGAATCCACGTACGGTGCACACAACTATCATCCACTGCCCGTGGTGATCAGCAAAGCAGACGGAATCTGGGTGGAAGACCCGGAAGGAAAACGGTATATTGACATGCTCTCCGCCTACTCTGCCGTAAACCAGGGGCATCGTCATCCCAAAATCATTCAGGCGGTACGGGATCAGTTGGAAACATTGACCCTTACATCACGCGCGTTCTACAACGACAAATGGCCGCTCTTTGCACGAAAGCTGGCGGAATTCACCGGAAAAGAAATGATCCTGCCCATGAACACCGGTGCCGAAGCCGTAGAGACCGCACTCAAGACCATGCGCAAGTGGGGATACCAGGCCAAGGGCGTTGAGCATGAGAAGGCCCACATCATTGTATTCAGCGAGAACTTCCATGGTCGCACCATCAGTATCGTTTCGTTCTCCACCGACCCGGTTGCCAAAGACGAGTACGGCCCCTACACACCGGGTTTCACCGTCGTTCCGTACGATGATCTTGAAGCCGTTGAAGCGGCGGTCACCCCCAACACGGTCGGTATCCTTGTGGAACCCATTCAGGGCGAAGCCGGGGTTGTCGTGCCAAGCGACGACTTCCTGCCGGGACTGGAAAAAATTGCACGAAAACATAACCTGCTGCTTGCCGTTGACGAAGTACAGACTGGTTTCTGCAGAACAGGAACAAACTTCTGTTTCCAGCACAGTGGCATCAATCCCGATATTATCATTATGGGAAAG
>DAINNF010000082.1:0-11699 GCA_036736005.1 Acidobacteriota bacterium | reverse complement strand
ATTTCCTGAGACGAAAACTGCTGTGTGTTCGCATCAACGCGGAGCGGGTCGAATTCCACCATCCGGTGCATCGGTCATTGATGGCCATTGATGAGATTGAGGAAGTCCTGTTGACGAAGCGGCGGTTCGGAAACGGGTTTCTCATCAAGGTCAAAATGAAAGGTCGATCCATGAAACGCTGCGGACTGGCCAACCTGCAACCCGGTGAGCGTTCAACTGCAGAACGGGCGATTGCAATCCTCACCGAAGAATTTGAATGCCGTGGCATTCCCTGCAGTAGCAAATTGACATGAGTGACACTTGTAAATCCGAGGAAAACTCGGGGGACACAATACTAAATTTTCGGACTGCGCGGTGCATTGTAATTCCGGAGGCGAGTAGATGAGGAAGGTGGTTGTGGTATTCGTATCTTTTTCACGCCATTACAGTGGCTGTTCGTGGCAGTATTTTGGTTGTTTCCCGGACTTGTACACGGGGCGGGAATGATGAGGAAAGTCAGCATTATTCTGGTTGATTGGGATGGTTATCGGCTGCACAGGAAAAAGAAACTGGGGCAGAACGTCATAAATTGTGGTCTTGTGCCATTGCTGGATACGTTGAACAGCGTTGAAGCCGGTGTCGATTTCGGTTTACATCTCATCATTAACCAGCGTAAACAGAAGTGGTTCCATATGCCTTTCTGGCCGGTACGATATGCGAAGCCTTCGAGAAAAAGCTATGAGTCATTATTGGAAACCTATCCATTCATAAACGACGTGCATTTTCGCAATAATACCGGTTTTGACATTGGCGCATACAATTTCGGTTTTCAACTTCTGCAATCCCAGGGGTACGAGGGGGACGTTCTGTTCATGAATTCTTCCGTAATCGGGCCAAGTCGAGACAATTGGTTGCGTGATTACCAGTGCTTGTTTTACAACAACACGAACACCGGATTGTGCGGTATCACTCTGAATTCTCACAATACGTGCATGTCTCCCCCCGTCTTTGCACCACATGTACAGTCATTTTTTATCTATACGAATACATCCGTGTTGTCGGATGCGTTCGGGACCGAGTTGCCGGGAAGCTACATTTCAGAGAAGATCCAGTTGATCAGGGAGGGGGAAATCGGTATCAGCAGAAAAGTTCTCGAAGCAGGATACAGTATACGATGCAGTACTTTCCCCAATTTTGTTTACCGGAATGGTGGCGATTGGACGATTCCGGAGGGAGATATTCGATTCAGATCCGAATATCGTACATATGCCAATCAGGTACAACCCATATGATTGTTGAAGTTGTCAGAGACAAACTCCCGGAACTTTCCATGGGGACATTCCGAATTTCTTCAGAAGACTGTGAAGCTCGGATTCCGGAGGCGAGTAAATAAACGCCCAGTTCTGGACGACCGGGTGAGGGATGGCGTACAATCGGGTTCTGAAATTCCAGTTGAAGCAAAGTCGCTAGAAAAATTGAAGGAGTTGGCATGAATCAGACGTTGGATGCCCATACAGCATACCGGATTGCCGGACGGGGTGGTGCCGTTTATCTGATGGTGGAGGCCGTGCTGTGGTTGCTGTCCGCGATGTTCGGGTTGCTGGGACAGGTCCCGCTTGCGATCGTCATCCTCATGATTGGCGGCATGTTCATCCATCCCATTGCGCTGGGCGTTTCCCGCCTGTTGAAACTGCCTAAACTGGACGACGGCAACGACCTGCCCATTTTGAATACCTGGCTGGCCCTGATGATTCCCCTGAGTCTGCCGCTGGTGTTCATGGCGGTGGCCGGTGGCCGGACCCATCTGTTCTATCCGGCATTTGCCGTCATCATCGGCATCCACTGGCTTCCCTTTACCTATGTGTATCGGATGAGATCGTTTGCGGTGTTCGCCGGTGTGTTCGTGGCAACCGGGATTGTGTTCGCCTTCATCCTTCCCCAACCGTTCGCAGTATCGGGATTCGTGGTGGGCGGTGAACTGCTGATTTTCGCCATCGTGAACCATCTGCTGGTTCGCCGGGAATTGACGTCACCGGAAATGACCACCGGGTAGACATCGCAGTTGGGGCGGGCGATACTGGACAAAAGTCACCGGCAACATCAAAATCGTAACGGTTAAATGGAGTACCCGGCGGATCAAGTACTCCACGTATGTGGATGCGGTTTATCTTATCTCTCGTCTTGCTGTACACTGAACACTGTAACCTTAAACTTCGCGAACTTTCGCCGAAGGCGGTTCAACCGTGAGCGAGGATCAATGGAAATCCGGGAAATCTGGTCGAAGACGATTCTCTCCCCATCCAAAATCTATCCCTACACCATCAATCCGTACGTGGGTTGTCAGCATGGCTGTGCATACTGCTATGCCCGATACATGAAGAAGTTCACCGGTCACACGGAGCCCTGGGGTACGTTCGTGGATGTGAAGGTCAATGCGCCCCGGTTGTTGCGACGCGAGGTGCTGAAAAAGGAAAAGGCGGCGGTCTGGATCAGCGGGGTCTGCGATCCTTATCAGCCATTGGAGAAGAAATACAAACTGACCCGTCAATGTCTGGAAATCCTGGTTTCGGCCGATTGGCCGGTGGCCATTCAGACACGCTCACCGCTGGTGTTTCGGGACATGGACATCCTGAAAACCGCCCGTCAGATCCAGGTGTGCTTTTCGATCCCGACGGCGGATGACGGGATGCGGCAGCTGTTTGAACCCCATGCACCGTCCATACAGGACCGGATCCGTGCCCTGGGTGCGCTGCACGATCAGGGGATCCGGACCCACGCCATGATTGCGCCGATTCTGCCGGAAGCGGAAAAGCTGCCCGCGTTGCTGGCGGGTACGGTGGACCTGGTGCTGGTGGACCGGATGAACTATCACCATGCGGACCACCTTTTTCGCAAACACGGTCTCCAGCAAGCACTGTCCCGTGGATTTTTCGAGACCGTGAGCCGGACGATCGCCTCCGAATGTGCCCGCATGGGACTTGACTGCCGCATCGTATTCTAGGTGCCAGCGCAAGCATCTCTCTCCTTCCTTCCATCGTCCTTTCAAGAGCACAGACTTTCTGGAACCATTCTTGCAACTCAGTGCCGCGTAAAACGACTCGCATCAATTCAGGGGAAAGCGGTTTGTTTTCATAGGATTGTTGCGTCCAAAAAGAGAGGGGGAATCCATGAGGAAGTCCAGAGGAGTGGCGGGGACGATTCGGTTTGCATGTTGTAAAGGGTTGGCGTTGAAGTGGCTGATGGTGGCGTTGCTGCTGATCACTGCCGGTGTGTCCCGGGCAGAGAATTCCGGGGGACTGGATGCATGTTCTTTTCATGTCGAAAACAAGACGGTAAAGGCTGAAGGCCTGGTTCAGGATCTGAATCTTCGTGTTCTGATACCGAATACCTATCAATGGGACGATGAACGTTATCTGGTGATGTATACGATGGATAGTCGGTCCGATGAACAGCTGGCTGCGTGTGTGAATTCCTTTGTCGGACAACACGATGAGGTGATGCCGATCATGATTGTCCGGTTACCGGCGACTATCTTCGAGGAAAATGGAGTCTACGGTGAGAGGGAAGACGGGATGAAGATTCTGCGGGACGACATCATTCCGTTTGTCGAACGGAACTGGCGTATCGTCCCCTACCGGTTACTGGTCGGCGATCAGGTAACAGCCGGCCTGGCTTTGCAGACAGCGGCGGATGGCCCGGACATGTTCTGCGGGATTGTCGCCGAATCGTCTGCTTCACTGAATCTGCCGGAAGAACAGATAGATCAGATTACCCGCGTGTTTGAATCACGGGTATCCCGTCCACTGGTCGTTTGTGTTGCAACTGAGAAAGGGTCGACCGATCTGGTGACATATACGAAAATGGCGCGCAGGTTGGAGTCGACGTCCGGGAGTAACGTAGTGCTTGTCGTCCAGAATGGGAACATTGCACGTGAACGGAAAGAGGCCGGGCTTCTCCTTTACAGAGGTCTTGCCTACTGTTTTTCAGATTGGGCGCTCAGAAAGAAGCTGTCGGATCTGGATCTGAAAGACGTGAAGGAGCACTACCAGGCATTGGCGACGCGTTACAGTATCGGGATTCAGGCTCCGCAGCGACTGGTTGGACAACTGGGGTTGGTCAGTCATCAGAATGAAGAGTATGACGAGGCCATTGCGTGTTTCAAATACAATGTGGATCGGTTTTCAAAAGCACCGGGGGTGTATGCGGCAATGGGAGCGGTATGGGAAGCCCACACACGGGTTCGATTGGCGCTGATCAATTACAAGAAAGCACTGGCAATTGCAAAGAAGACGGATTCGCCGCTGGTGAAGGAATATGCAAAGCTGAAAGATGCGGCCTACCATCGGTTGCTGGTGAAAGACATTTACTATGAGCAGGCAGTGGTCAAGCCCATTGCAAGCAAGTTGACGTTCACGGGTGATCCAATCAACATCGGTCGTGGTCTGATTATGAATCCGAACCGGTAACGTTCATTCAGGGAAACGTGCATTTTTCCTTCAGATGGGCTAGTGTAGAAAGTAGAACTCACTGGAGGGAAACGTATGGACGTGAAGTCGAAGGGATATTTCATTATCGCCAGTGCCATTATCTGGGGAGCCGTGATTATCGGGTGCTCTCTGAAACTGAAGGGAACGGGCTGCTATGATCAGATCAGCACCATCCTGATCGGAGGCTTTATCTGCCATCTGTTGTTCATCTGGGGACCCATCGCGGCGAAGAAGCAGGGATAACAGTTGCGTTTCGTTGACAAACGTAAACCGGAAAGGGAATAGGATGCAACGATGAGTGAAAGGAAGCAACTGAGCCTGGTTGAGGTTATTTCCATGGCGGTGGGTACCATGATCGGTGCCAGTATTTTCTCGATTTTCGGGCTGGGTGCCAGAGTGGCCGGTCATAATCTGCCGGAGGCCTTTATTCTTTCAGGGTTCTATGCTTTCGTGGTGGCCTATTCCTATGCGATGCTGGGTTCGAAGATTGTGTCCAATGCCGGTCCCATCGGGTTCATGCTCAAGGGACTGGGAGACAACCTGGTGGTGGGCGCGCTCAGTTTCCTGCTGTGGATGAGCTATGTGGTTTCCATATCGCTTCTGGTGAAGGGCTTTGCCGGATATTTCCTCCCCATGGTCCACCTGAGCATCAACAGGTTGAACTATGCGGTTGTGGAGGCGGTAATCATCCTGCTGTTCGTGGGCCTGCACTTTTTCGGGAGCAAGGCGGTCGGAAAGTCCGAACTGTTTATCGTGTTCACCAAGCTCACCATTCTGTTTCTGTTCATCATCGGCGGTTTCTGGAGCATTCAGCTGATTAACATTCAGCCTGAACTGGACCCGGCCCATGTGAGTGGCCTGGTAAACGCGTCCGTGATCTTCTTCCTGTCCTACATGGGATTCGGACTCATCACCAATGCCTCGGAAAACATGAAGAACCCGGTGAAAAATGTTCCCCGGGCCATTTATCTCAGTATTTTCATTGTGCTGGTCATCTATGTGCTGATCGCGGTGGTTACCCTGGGTAATCTGTCACTGTCCGAAGTGATCAAGGCCAAGGAAAACGCCCTGGCGGCGGCCGCTGAGCCGTTCCTCGGCAATTTCGGGTTCTTCCTGATCTCTATCGGCGCGCTCTTTTCTATTGCATCCGCGATCAATGCCACCATTTTCGGCGGTGCCAATATCGCATATTCACTTGCCAAGGACGGCGAATTGCCCGAGTTTTTTGAACGGAAGGTCTGGTTCAAATCAACCGAGGGGTTGTACATTACCGCCGGGCTCGGTCTGGTGTTCGCGCTGCTGTTCAACCTGGGGGATATTGCTACCATCACCAGCAGCGTGTTTACCATCATCTACATCTTTGTGGTAATTTCCCACATCCGGTTGCGGAAGGCCTGCGGCGGGAACCTGACGCTACTTCTGTTCAACCTGGTGGTCCTTTGTGCCGTGTTTATGGCTCTGATGGTCTACCAGTGGCAGTCGCACCGCTATGCATTCTGGGGATCGCTCATTACATTTGCCGGTGCCGTTGTGGTGGAATACGTGTTCCGGATACTGCGTAAACGTCTCTTTACCGAACACCGGAAAGCATCTTTCAATAAGGAGAACGGGTAGAACCGGTTCCCTCCTGAACCGATGAAGGAGTGTACAGTATGCAGCTTACAGATCTGGTTGAAATTCTGCGGCAATTGGCGTTCATTTCGGCGGTCCTGGCCGGGTTTGCGGTTACCCTTTTCATCGGCATCATGCAGATGGACACCGCGCATACGCGCATTGCCGCAGCTTCTGCCGGCAGTGCGCTTGCTGGTGCTGCATTGCTGATCGTGTCAACAGTTGCCGGAGTAGGGGGCATTGTTGCGGCGGCCATCGGTACGGGGAGTGCTTCGGTGGCGACATTGCAGGTGCCGGTGTACGGTGCGTTCCAGTGGTCGGTATGGAGCTTCCTGTTGGGAACCTTCGCTTTCCTGGTCAGCCTGGGGCTCAGCGGCCGTGCCCATTCCCGGGTGCTGGGCTGGGTTACCGGCATCGTGTCCGGTGTGACCATTGTGAGCGTGCTGGTGCTCCTGTTCTTCGTGGTGGATGCGTTTTGAGGGAGGTTCCCGTGGGTGATAACATGAGCATTGAAAAGCTGTTGGCGGATTTCGACTTGATGAACCCGGAGCTGGCTCCTGTTATACGGACGCTGCGGGAGATGGTGTTGGAAATCGCGCCGGACGCGGAAGAAAAGGTGATGTACGGTGGTTTGATCTATCAGATACCGGGACGGATATTCTGCGGGCTGTTCATGCGAAAACAGCACGTTTCGGTGGAGTTTGACCGGGGGATCTGATGGCGGAACCGGGAGGCCTGTTGGAAGGCAACGGCAAATTCAGACGACACTTGAAGATCCGCAGCTTCGATGATGTAGAAGACAAACAGGTGGAGTCGTTTGTCCGGCAGTCGTATTCCTTGAAGATTTGAGGAATGTGACAGAGTCCCTTGAGGAGAGTTGCATATGAAAGAAATACCGGAACCCATTGTGGTGGAGCAGATGTTGCCGGCCGAAGCAGATCGGGTGTGGCGGGCCATCACGGAAGCCGACCGCATGCGGCAGTGGTTCTTCGGGAATATCCCGACGTTCGAAGCCAGGGAGGGTTTCGCCACCCGATTTGATGTGGATTCAGGGCAGCGGATCTTTCCCCACTGCTGGACCATACTCGAAGTGGAGACGGGCGGTCGCATAGTGTATGACTGGCGGTATGACGGCTACGAAGGAATCAGTAAGCTGACCATGGAACTGGAGCCGGAAGGAGCGGAGCGGACCTGCCTCCGGATCGTCCACGAAACGCTGGAACCGTTCGATTCCACTATCCCCGAGTTCCAACCGGACAGTTGTAGAGCGGGATGGACATTCTTCCTGGAACGCCTTCATGAGTATCTGTTGACGGAAGCCTGAGTGGAGGGTACCGGCAGATGAGAACAATCACTCTTCTCTATGTTCTGAATGCGACATTGTTGTTACTGCATGAAATCGAATCAGCCTACGAGCGGGAGTGGGAGATTCTGAAACTGCCGGGCCGGATCACCGGTTTTCTGTTGATGCATATTCCGATCATCCTGCTCCTTTTTTACGGCCTCATTGAACTGCATGAAGGAACGGTCATCGGATCCATTCTGGCCGCGGTGTTCGGGTTCTCCGGTCTGCTACCCTTGATGGTTCACAAACTGCTGGTCCGTCGTGCTGACCGGTTCAATCGATTCTTCTCCAATGCCATTATCTATCTCAATGCGATTATCGGGCTGGGTTTGACGGTGCTGTCGTTGCAACTACTGCTTCAGTCCTGCTGACCGGCTGGTGCAAGTCGGAGGACCTGCTGTTTCCCAGTTTGGGAGCGATGCAGCAATCAGGCGCGCACCTGCACAGACGCGCGATGAAAGTTGACAATACCAGAGGCATAAAGTTAGTAAGTGAAACAAAATATATATCGGGTGGTTTCTTGATCCTGAACGACATATGGCGGAAACATGCGGTTACGATACGTGTCGTGTCTCTTGTCCGTCAGCATTCCGTTTCACTTGAGAATTCAATCTGCTCACAGTATGATTGCCGGTAGAGGATGTTTTCAACAATCAGGGGGGGTAGCAAATTGAGTTTTGCTTTGGAGACCTGTGTGTACAGAGACGGTCGACTGTGATACGTTTTTCTCTCCCCGCCTGCAAATATTCTGCAGAGGTGTCAAAGAAACGGAATTTGGCGTAATCATGAACATACGTAATTCTATGATAAATAAGCTTTACGGTGGTGTATAGTAGTAGGGACAGTTCATGATGAGGGCTCGTGGTGTTGCGGCTGCCGCTGAATGAATAATAAGAAATGGTTTGGAAATTCAATTGACATGAAAGGAGAGGGAATGTCTGGAAAACTGCACGGATGGAATGGACTTATTTTGGCGCTGACAGTTGTCCTTTCGTTGAACGGTTGTGTGAAAGAAAAGCCGGAAGTGGTGCCGTCGTCGCTTTCAGAAGAACAGGCGATGTCCCTCCTGCGGTCCGGTATCCAGCTGCACGACCAGGGCCGGTACGATGAGGCGATTGGTGTGTACAAAGACCTCCTGGCGAAGGATCCGGCCAACTCGATGGCGATGTATGAGATGGCATATACGTACTATGCACTTGGTGAGATGGAAAAAGCCGTTGAGATGTGCGATCGGGGTCTGAAGGTGACTGATAATGATGGAGATCTATATGAATTAAAAGGGAATATTCTGGATGACATGGGCCGGTCACAAGAGGCCGTGAAGTGTTACCGGAAAGCCCTGATGACCAGTGGCCGTCCATATCTAGTGTATTACAACATGGGCTATGCGTTGGTGAGAATGGAAAAATACGAGGATGCGGAGGATGCGTTCAAGCATGCGGCGGTATTGAACCCCAAACATCCCACGAGCCAGATGATGCTGGCCAAGCTCTGGGCATCTGACCGGATGCAGATTCAGTCCATTTTTGCGTACGTACATTTTCTGGTTCTGGAACCGGTCAGTCCGCGTGCGGGACAGGCTGCCCGGGAACTGGTCACGGTCCTGAATACCGGGGTCGAGAAGACGGAAAAGGGTACCAACATTACGCTGAATCCGAACATATTCCTGGAAAAGAAAAACGCCTACGGATCGCTTTCCATGATGCTTTCGTTGCGTTCGGCCCTTGCCGTTACAAAGGAAGAAATTGCCGGTTCAACCGACATGCAACGGATGGGCTATCAGTTGGCCGGCCTCTTCGCGTCCATGGCGGAGCGGGATGCCGAAGCGGATGATTTTGCGTGGAAATATTACAGCGAATACTATCGCCAGGCTGCAGAGCGGGACCTGGTCAATGCGATGTGTGCCGTTGTGTTGGAGAGTCTCTATCCGAAAGAGTGCCAGGCCTGGCAGGAATCACACCCGGATGAGATGTTGGCGTTCCGTAAGTGGGACAACAATTTCCGTTTCCCGGGTGAGGAAATTCTGTGAGCAGGAAAGGAATTTGAGTATGAGAACCGGAAGTCGACTGGTTTTTTTCTTTCTCCTGTTCACTCCGTGGATTGCGGCAGAGAACCTGGAACTGACGAATGGAACAGTGGTGGTATTTGCCAGTCGTGAGAAGGGTGTGGAAATTCTGACGCGACGTGACGATTTTGTTACCCGTATGAGTTCGTTTGACAGGGCGGCTCGAATGAAAACGGATCGTGAAGTTTCTCAGGAGACCTTTCTGGCTTTTGTGGGAGAAAACGTGCTGCCCTGGGATAAAGTGTCCAGACAGAAGGTCACACATGCATTCTCAGGTATCCGTAAGATGATGAAGGGTATGAACCTGCCGTTTCCGGAAAAGGTTTACATCATCAAGACCACGGGGAAAGAGGAAGGGGGAGCGGCTTATACCCGTTCCAGTGCGGTAATTCTTCCCGAAGTTGAACTCAGTTTTGAAGTTGAAAAGCTTCAACGGACAATCTGCCATGAGCTTTTTCATGTACTCTCACGGGCCAACCCAGAGCTCAAGGAACGGCTGTACAGGTTGATCGGCTTTGAGAAATGTGAGGAAGTTACTTTCCCTGCTGCACTTGAAAAGCGCAAAATCACGAATCCGGATGCGCCATTGAATGATCATTGTATTCAACTGCGGTTTAAGGGGGAAAAACACTGGGCTATACCGATCCTCTTCTCCGTACGTGACAAGTATGATGTCGATCTTGGTGGAGAATTTTTCAATTACCTTGTATTTCAATTCCTGATGGTTCAGCGCGGGGAAGGAATGTCCATTAAGCCTGTCCAAGAGCGCGGTGTCCCCCTTATGGCAGGAGTTCGAGAGGTTTCCGGTTTTGTGCAACAGGTGGGTCGGAATACGGGGTACATCATTCACCCGGAAGAAATACTGGCGGACAATTTTGCGCTTCTGCTGACCGGGGAACAGGATGTCCCGACTCCCTCACTGATCCGTTCGATAAAGAAGATGCTGAAGGAGGAATGCGGAGACTAAGCGCCTGATCCTGTCGTTTCCCGTTCAGATGTCGACGGAAAGCCCCATCCGTTCTATCATAGGGATACGGAAATAGAGACAGTCACGGACAGGTCTCGTATCTGAATTCATTTCCTAAAGGCACTGCAATGGCGTGGAATTCAAAAAAGAGTGCTGAAAATGAGTTGAACAGACGGGCCGGCAAGGTGACCGAGGCGGATGTGGTCAAGGTACTGGAAAAGGAACAGGCCATCACCCGCAAGTTCCGGAAGGACGGTCCCCTGGGCAAGTTCATGGGCGATCTCCGGCTTTTCTTTGATCTGTTGAAATCCTACTGGCGGAAGGAATACCGGAAAGTTCCCTTCTGGACCATCGCCGCCATTGTCGCGGCGCTGCTCTATGTGCTGAACCCGTTTGACCTGGTGCCGGATTTCATCCCGTTCATAGGCCTGGTGGACGACGCACTGGTGGTGAGTGCCTGTCTGTCCATGATCAAGAAAGACCTGATCGCGTTCGAAGAATGGCGCATGGAAACGGTTTCGCAGATCGAGTCGGAACCGGATACTGAATTGTAAAGAGTCTACTTCCTGTTCCGGGTACGGCTGAATTCTCAGCCTGACCTGTTCGAGGAACCCGTCCCTCTCATTCCGATATTCATCCCCCCGTTTCCCCTTTCTATGACCCCGATCTTCCCTTTCATGACATGAAGCCCCACGGCACTTCCTGTCACAGCTAGAGTGGAGCTGTGATTGAACGAACGGGGGGTTGAACATGACAAAGACCGTTTTTTCCAGCTCATTTGTTTCGGTGGTGATGCTGGCACTGCTGTCGGTCTTCATTATCACACCGGTCCTGGCAAATCCGGTGAAACTGTACGGGGCCTCCGCATGGACACTGTTCCTTGTATGCAGTCTGTTCATGATGCTCAAAACGGGGAAGACATCCCGGTACCGGTCCATTTTCTTTGTATTGTTCGGACTGGCTTTTGTATTTACCTTTATTGCCGGTCTGCTGGACCAACGGGGATCCATGGCTTTGACCGAGTCCATGATTCAAAACCGGGAGACACCCCTTTGTCCGGTCGCCATCCCGCAGCTGATCCTACCGCTGGTGTTCCGTCAGGAACTGATCTTCCCCACGAAGATTCTGGGTGGTCCCCATGGGGGATTCATCCCCATTTTCCTGTTGTGGCTGGTATCCGTGGTGGCACTGGGTCGTGGCTGGTGCAGCTGGGGATGTTTTTTCGGCGGGGTGGACGAGGGATTC
>DAINNF010000081.1:0-12037 GCA_036736005.1 Acidobacteriota bacterium | reverse complement strand
AGTCCCGTGGCCTGTCCCAGCGCCCCCCCGATGCCCATCAGGAGACCAAAGGGTGTGATTTCAAACATCCCCCGGTCTTCCTTCCGGCGCGGCTCACTGACCACCCACCCGATGCCGCTCAACGTAACCGCCACGGCGAGGATTTCCAGCATATGCATCTGTTCACCCAGAAAGATGAATCCCAGTAATCCGCTGAACACCGGCACCAATGTCATCAACAGCATGGACATCCGGGGACCGATCCGGACAAATGCCTCGAACAGCATGCCGTCACCCGCCATATATCCCACCAGTCCGGACAGGCCCAGCCAGAAGAACCGGTCCCATGCCGCATCCACCGGAAACAGGGATCCCAGCACGATCGCATGAAGCGGGATCAGCAACAGCACGGCAAACCATAACCGAATCTGATTCACCGCCACCGAACCGACACGACGGCCCGCCAGCGTAAACAGAATGGAACCGCTGGCCCAGCACAGGGCCGTAACAACTGCCGCCAGTTCACCGATCCACATTAGTTGCTCCTTGACGTTCAGACAAACAGAAGAATTCTGATCTCGAAAGCACCAACAAAGATATCAGAATGTACTTACCACACGGTAACAGAAACTGGCGTTTCTCTCCTTTACCACAGGAACGAAAATGGTTTCGGCCCCCTGTCCTGTTCTTCCTTGCGCTTACGATGGGAGACTGTAGCCTGATGCTATTCGGTGTTTCCCCCCTGGGCCCGACGTGCGCGGCGCAGCCGCTTCCAGAAATCCCTTGCCAGGAAACTGTCATCATCCAGCGCACACATTCGCTCAAACATCGGACGTGTGACAGTGAAATTCATGACATCGGGAGGCAGGAATGCCCGCATCGCGATATCGGTCGCACCGATCACCGCCTGAGGGGATTCCAGATCATGAAACAGGGTTACCAACTGGGAACAGCCCGAGCCGAAAGGCGCAATGACCGGGGTCAGATCTTCCGGAGCCGCATGATAATTGGCTGCCAGCATCATCAGTCCCAACTGGTCGGGATTCACAAAGAAGGTAACGGTCTTCAGTTCGTCGAACAGGTCATCCCTGAGTGGCCCGATCACCACATCCCCTTTCTCGGGCTCATAGGGTACGGTCACATCCAGCCACTGGTTCATCAATGCATGTGAGGCCTTCAGACCTTCTTCATCCGCCAGGAATTCCACCATGGCTTCACGGGGGCGGGAGCGGACACCGCACATCCAGTATCCCGCACCCGCGCATCCGAAATGATCGGCTGAAATCCTGGAATAACCACCTTCACACCACTGCTTGAAATGGGCAAACACGCAGACATGACGGTCCTCCGGCAGAGAAGTCACCGTTCCGAACCGCTCCGGCTCATCTGTATCATAAAGACCCACAATGGGATATCGAATGCCGGACACGGCAATCAGGCGCGTTGGATCCGGAACCATGGAAACCTCCTTCCAGTATCGTTGCTGTTTCCATTGTAACTCAGGAACCGGTTTTTTCCGTTCAACCGATCCAGATGCCGATGGCCAGCAGAACCGGCGTCAACAGATTGACCAGCACATTCTGGCCCATTGCAGGGAGTCTCCCTTCAAAGTCTTCTGCATTCCGTGCTGCAATCACTGTAGAAATTACGGCCAGCGGAATCGGCAGGAGACCCAGAAGTGACCAGAGGGGGAATACTCCGAATGCAGTTGAAAACCCGATGACGGCAAAAGCGGCCAGATGCATCAGTCCGTATAGCCAGACCGCCCGCTTTCGTCCCCACAGGATGGGAATGTGTCGCCTCCCCACACTCCTGTCCGCTTCCACGTCCGGAAACTGGTTCAGAAACAGAAGATTACTCACCAGGAAGAACGGAATCATGGATGCCAGTACCGACTGCAGATTGACAGTACCGGTCAGGGCAGCATGAGCGCCCAACACCATCACTGATCCGAAGCCGACACCCGGTGCTACAAGACAGAGAAAAGGGGAGTATACAAAGAAGGACGTATATCCCAGCACCGTCACTACACCCACCACGCCGATTACGGCAACGACCATACCGGATTGCCAGACAAACCATGCGCCGATCAGGGAGGTCAGAAACAGACTGCCCCACGCGATCACCCGGGCCGTATTGAGGAGCTCCGGATAGGTCTGCAGGGTACCGCTGCCGCCGGAAAACGGGGTCCGCTGCGTACGGTCATCCAGTCCCGTCCGGAAGTCATCAATTTCGTTGAACGCATTGACACTCACATGGCCCGATATTGCAGCAACCAGGATCAACACAACTTCCCACCAGCGTACGGATGTCCCTGCAAAGACTGCTGTTGCAATACCCAGCACGGCGCAGGCTGGCGCCAGTATCAGAAACGGAACCCGCATGGGTCCGGTAACAACTCGCAACCGGTTCATTGTTGTCCTCCCGCTGATTGGTTGTGAAACTCATTTGAGTGTACCGGAACCCTGACACGTAAACAAGGCCTCCGGTCGCCCCCGCCGGTTGCGTTCATCCTGTCAATTCGCTATAGTGATTCCTCAACCTGGTGACTCTGCGTCGCCGGAAAGGGACACGCATGCGGATAATGACCATCAGAAAACGATGTACATCGCTGTTGCCCGTGGTGATGGCAGTACTGCTTTTTGCATGTAGCCCGGGACTTTCCATCTGCACCGCAATCCACCATCACCTACACGACTATCATCATGCGCCGGATGGATCGGTACAGTCCGCACATCCGGACACAGAACCTGCGGTTCATGTTTCAGATGACATGTCCTCTGGTCACTGTGACGTCCACCATATGCCTGATATGCACTGCCCGGACCACAGCCACCGCCACATCACCGTTCCCTCCATCCTGAACCGGAATGTTGCGGGCATTTCAGCACCGACACCCGCGTCCGCTGCAACGAATCACTTTTCCGGTCTCCGCATCGGCCAACCGCAATCCCGGGAGACGATCACCTCCCATGAACAGATCGTCCGCATCACCCGCTTTATTCGTCCCGTCGTTCTCCTGATCTGATCCTCTCCCTTCTTTTCATCAGCCCGTTTTCCCTGATTCACGACCTTGCGGTGGAAACCTGCATTTATGCCGTGCAAAAAAGAAGAGGAGAATCATGAATCGAATATCTTTCGCCTGCTGCATCATTTTCGCCTTACTTTTGACGGGATGTTTCACGGACCATGCCCATGAATCCGACCACGCCGGACACGACCAGGCCTCTGCCGCCACCAGTCGCACCATTTGGACCCATCAACTGGAAGCGTTTGTGGAGGTTGATACCCCGATTGCCGGGCGGGACACTCCCGTTCTGATTCATCTGACCGAACTGGATGATTTCACTGCACTGGACACCCGTCATATTGTCAGGATGGAATTTGTCGCCGAAGGGTCCGCACAACTCGTTACCAACCAAGCCGTGTGGCTCCGCCCGGGCATATGTAAAGCAACGCTTTCCCATCCAACACCGGCCACCGGAACGCTAACCCTTCAGGTAGAAGGAGCCGCGGAACTCCTGCACGTAGATCTCGGAAGAATCGTGGTCGGCACGGAAGCCGAACCGGGAGGCTTTCTGCCAATGCCGACCCATCAGCATGACATGGAGGCACCTGTGGCAGCGCATGCCCATGATTCCGGCCTTGAGACCGGGGAACATGAACACGGCCACGAAGTAGAAACTGAGACCGGCGGACAGCGCTTCACGAAGGAACAGCAGTGGGACATGGACTTCCAGACAGCACCCGCAATCTCGGGGAGCCTGCCCACCGGCATCACCGTATACGGTCGTATCCAGGCCCGGTCCGGTTATGACATTATTCTCACCGCACCGGTGGACGGCATCGTAACGGCCGCTCAATGGCCCACCGCGGGCATGTCGACCGAAACGGGCCAGGTTCTGTTCCGGCTCACGCCCAAGGTCTCCGGTGACTTCAGCTTGACCGGATTGAACGCAACCGTACAGGAACTGAAGGCGGAAGAAGAACTGGTGGAGAGCCGCCTGGACCGGCTGGAGAAACTGCTGGAAAACGGAACTGTCAGCCGCTGGGAGGTGGAGGATGCCCGGGTGCGGGTGGCGACACTGCAAAACCGGCTCTCGGCTGCAAAATCCGATCTGCAGACTGCCCGCTCCATGCGGGAACGGACGGGAGAACGCCGGGAACAGCTGGACGTCCGATCCCCGCTTTCCGGCAGTATCACCCATGTGCGGGTGACGCCGGGCAAGTTCGTGACCGCGGGTACGGAGCTGATTCACCTGGTCCGGGAACGGCCCATTCAACTAGAACTGGCGGTGCCGACCCAGCAGAGCCATGTGCTGTCTCTTCCGGCTACCGGTTTGTATCTGAAGTCCTTTACCGACCGCGAACCGGTCTATATCGGACCGGAAGACATGCGAATGCTGGCCCATACGCCGGGAGTTGACCCGGAAACCGGCAAAATCACCCTGTATATTGAAATCAACCGGAGCCTGAACCGCTATCCGCTTCACGCCATGGTGGAAGCCGAGCTTCTCTTCAGTGACAGCGTCGAGGGCGTCGTGATACCGGTGTCCGCCCTGGTGGATGACGCAGGGTCCTTTGTTGTCTATCGGCAGCTTTCCGGTGAACGGTTCGCCCGCACACCGGTTCACATCGTGCACCGGACCGGCGATCGAATCCTGGTCACCGGTCTTGAACCGGGCACGCGGGTTGTCACGCAGGGAGCCCAGACATTGCGTCGGGCGGAAATGGTCGGGTCCGGTTCCTTCCAGGACCACGGGCATTCCCACTAGGGGTCAGCCATGTTGAACGCAATTATCCGTTTTTCCCTCAACAATCGACTGATTGTCCTGATCGGCGCCCTGATTCTGTTCACAGCCGGGACCTACAACATGTTTCGCATGCCCGTGGATGTGTTTCCGGACCTCACCGCCCCTACCGTCACCGTCATAACCGAAGCACATGGGTATGCCCCGGAAGAGGTGGAATTACTGGTCACCTTTCCACTGGAGGCCGCATTGAACGGAGCACCCAATGTCCGTCGCGTCCGTTCTGTATCCTCTGCCGGCATTTCCATCATCTGGGTCGAGTTCTACTGGGGGGAAGATATCTACCGTTCCCGGCAGATGGTCAATGAACGCCTGCAGACCGTTCGCCTGCCGGGGGAGGTGGAAGTGCCCCAAATGGGCACCATCAGTTCCATCATGGGTGAGATCATGTATCTGGCCGTGACATCGACTGAGCGGTCACCGGAAGAGTTGAGACGGCTGAGTGAACTGAATATTGTCCGTCGCCTGCTGGCAATTCCAGGTGTATCCAAGGTGACGCCGATCGGCGGTAACGTCCGGGAATTCCAGGTGGTGGCGGACCCGCTTGCACTGGCCCAGTACGACATTTCGCTGGATCTGCTGTGTGAACGGCTTTCTGCCACCAGCGACAGTCCGGCGGCCGGCTTTCATGTGGACAACGGTACTGAGTATCGGGTTCGCGGATTGGGTCGCGCTCGGACGGCAGCGGAACTGGCGTCTACCGTACTGGATACGGCAGGTGGCATCCCCGTCACGGTCCGGGACGTGGCGACCGTAACGATGGGAAACCAACCCAAACGGGGAGACGGTTCCTACAACGGTGAACCGGCCGTTGTGATTTCAATCCAGAAACAGCCCGGTGTCAACACAATCGCACTGACCGAAGCGATTGACCGGACATTACAGGATATTTCGGATATACTGCCCCATGACGTTCATCTGCAATCGGACACATTCCGGCAGGCGGATTTCATCCGTCTGTCCGTTCACAATATTTCCATGGCACTTCGGGACGGCGCCATCCTGGTGGTCATTATCCTGTTTCTGTTTCTGGGAACATTCCGGTCCACCCTGATTTCGGCACTGGCCATACCGCTTTCACTTGTGGGCGGGATTCTGGTAATCTCCGCCTTCGGCTTAACCATCAACACCATGACCCTTGGCGGCTTGACCATCGCCATCGGAGCACTGGTGGACGATGCCATCATTGATGTGGAGAACGTATTCCGCCGCCTGAAACTGGAGCGCCAGAAACCACCCATACGAAGGCGGCCGTCTCTCCAGGTCGTCTTCGAGGCCTCATCCGAAGTACGGACCGCTATTCTGTTTGCCACACTGATCATTCTGATGGTCTTTCTCCCGCTGTTCTTTCTGCCGGGCATGGAAGGCCGTCTGCTACGTCCGCTGGGACTTGCGTACGGATCGGCACTGGCCGTATCACTGCTTGTCTCCATTACGGTAACGCCGGTCCTGGCCAGCTTCCTGTTGAAAGGAAATGTGCTGGATCGGTCCGAACCGTCTCTGCCCCGTTCCCTGAAGGAACGGTATGCCCGGATCCTTCAGGTTGTCCTGAAACATGACCACAAGGTTCTGCAGGGTACATTTGTTGCTTCCCTGGTGGTGATGGCAACCATACCGTTCATCGGACACAGTTTCCTGCCCGAATTCAATGAGGGCGCTTTCACCGTGACCATTTCCGCCCCACCGGGGATTACCCTGGCGGAAAGTGACAGACTGGGAAGCCGCGTCGAAAACGTGCTTCTCCAGTTTGAGGAAGTGGTCTCTACAAGTCGACGCACCGGCAGGGCCGAGGAGGACGAACATGCCCTGTCCATCAATGCGTCCGAAATTGAAGTGGTGCTGAAGGCGGGAACAGACCGGGATCATCTCCTGGCCCGGATGCGAAAAGCCGTGGCACCCATCCCGGGCATTAACGTGGTTTTCGGGCAGCCCATCAGCCACCGGATCGACCACATGATTTCGGGAAGCAAAACCAACCTGGCCGTCAAAGTTTTCGGACCCGATCTTTCCGTATTGCGGAAGCTGACATCCGAAATCGAAACCGCTCTTCAGGACATCTCCGGCGTGGTAGACATCAGCAACCAGGAACAGATTTCAGTGCCCCAGTTGCTGATCGACTATGACCGATCCGCCATGAGCCGGTTCGGCATTGACGCCAAAGGCCTTTCGCAAACCGTAGAGGCCCTGTTCCAGGGTACCCGGGTCGGTCATATTGTGGAGGACGGCATTGCGTCCGGTATCGTGGTCAAGTATCCGGAAACCATTCGCCGGTACCGTGAGAAACTGGTTTCTCTGCCCGTTTCTACCGATACAGGGAAGCTGGTCACCCTGTCCGATGTCAGCCACATCCGCTTCGACCTCGGTCCGAGCCAGATCCGGCGGGAAAACGTGCAAAGACTGGCCATGCTCACAGCCAACATCAGCGGACGGGACAAGGCCGGCACCGCCGAACGGGTCCGGGAAGCGATCCACGATGAAATCGAATTTCCCCCGGGTTATCACATGGAATTGGGTGGGCAGTTCGAAGAGGCCGGCCGCAGTTTCCGCAACATCCTGCTGATGTCACTGGTGGTTCTCCTGGCAGTTTACCTACTTCTTTATCTTTCATTTGGCAATCATATCCATGCCGCCATCGTTCTGGTCAACCTTCCCCTCGCGCTTATCGGAGGTGTTTTTGCCATATTCCTCGGCTACGGCGTCCTCAGTGTTGCTTCCCTGGTCGGATTCATTACCCTGTTCGGAATCGCGACCCGAAACGGTGTCCTGCTGGTCAACCACTATCAACACCTGATCGAGCAGGAACAGGCTTCGCTGGATCAGGCCGTTGTCCGCGGTTCGGTGGAACGGTTGATCCCGGTGTTGATGACAGCACTCACCACAGGTCTTGCGCTGGTCCCGCTGGTGGTGGAAGGCATGGCTGCAGGAAACGAAATCCAGAGTCCCATGGGACACGTCATCCTCGGTGGTCTGTTGACGTCCACCTTCCTGAACATGATTATTGTCCCTATTCTCTTCCGAAAATGGGGCACGAAGAACTATCGAACCGAACCCAGGCATTGATCAGAATACCAACAAGGAGTTTTCACAATGAACTGCATGATCCAACCGCACAGAAAGATCCTGGCAGCCGTCTTCATCCTGCTGACGGCATACCTGCCCGGCCGTTCATCAGACGCACCCACTGAGCTGAGTTACACGGTATGCCTGGAACGCGCCCTGTCCGCCAACCCCCGGCTTGAGACCGCAAGACAGGCCCGCGCCGCAAGCGCCGCCCGGAAAAAGGACGCGTCCCGTCTGCCCAACCCTGAACTGGAATTTGAAATGGAGGATATCTATGGATCCGGACCCTTCGACGGGCTGGATGAACGGGAAACCACCATACTGGTCGCACAGCGTCTGGAGATCGGCGGGAAACGGTCCGCCCGGAAGAGAATCGGCACCATCGGAATCGCCCTGGCCGATCTGAATGTGGAACGAGCTCTTCAGGAATTGACGAAACTGACGCGGGAGCGGTTTGCGCGAGCCTTGTATGAACACCGCCGCGTCACGCTGGGACGGGAAGCACTGGCACTGAGCAACCGGTTGGTGGACATGGTCCATCAGTTGCTGGAGGCGGGCGCGGTTCCGGGATCCGACTACAGGAAGGCACTTCTGGAACAGATGAACGCGCGGCTTCAGCTGGAACAGGCCCTTGCGGACAAGGCGCAATCATTGAACCGACTCGCCGCCCTCTGGGACGGCACACTTCCCGAAAACATACAACTGGTCGGGGAAGGGTTGGCGACTCAGGACAGTCTGCCCGCTCCAGGCGACTATCCTGAAGACACCATACTTTCACAGATTCTGGACCATCAGTTGAAGCAGAAAGAAGCGGCTGAGACGCTGGCCCGCAAGCTGCGAATACCCGACATTACCGTGAAAGGCGGTTACAAACGGTTTGCGGGAACGGATGAATATGCATTTGTGGCCGGTATTTCGGTTGAGCTGCCCGTATTCAACACGGGCAGCTGGGCAGTCGCTGCCGCACGCTCGGAAACGATGGTCGCATCGTCTGAGATTCAGCAACAGCGGATCAGTTTAAACTCCCGCTATCAGACCGTTTGCCGGCAGTTTCAGGCTGTGGAGAAAAGGCTGGATCTGCTCAAAAACGGCATACTGCCCACCACGGAAACTGAAATGAACGCGACGCTGGAAGCATACCGTGCGGGTCAGTTCAGCTATCTGCAGGTCATGGACAGCATGCACACATGGATTGACGCCCGACGGAAACTGCTGGATGCACAACTGACACGTGACACTTGTCAGGCGGAACTTGCATACCTTCTCCATTCCCCCAATGCCGATTTCTACGAAACCGGCGCGGTGAATGGAGATCCGTGATCACGTGCCTCCACGAATTCAATCCGGCCGAGAGGATAACCGCTGTCTTCCTCCCGTTTCTACCGCAAACGGTGAAATAAGACCTGAACGCCGTTGGGGTCGACGTGGTTCACCACCACTTCAAAGCCCTTCTTTACGGCCATATCCATAAGGGGTGCCGGTTCAAACGGGGCCCGCACCGACAGGGTTTCGCCGGGGTCCAACTGGTTCAAACGCTGCATCACCTGCTCCAGTGGTTGCTCACCGGCCTCCAGCCATGGACCGATATCCAGTTCTTCAACCGGTACAGCGTCATGCATCCAATTCGGCCTGTCACCGGAACCCGGTACGGCTTCAACTTAGGCCGGTTCCAGCCCGGCTGCCTCCCGCAGCTTACGGATCAGGTCCGCCAGCGGGACATCTCCCACACGGGCAACCTGACGGAGCGTTGCCACTTTTGCCACCGTGCGACGAAGGACCGGGTTCTTCAGCGCCGTATACTTCGGAGAAATCTCCATCAGCACCGATTCCAGCTCCGGTCGGTTCTCCAGTAGGGGACCGACCTTTGTATCGGGCGTAATGTCCATCATTCTGTTCATATTCACTCCGATGCTTACGGCTTGTCATAGGACAGCAGCCGACGTTCCCCTTCCAGGGCACGTTTGGTCGTCAGATCCTGACTTACTTCCAGGGTACCGAGATAGCTGCCGTCGGAATCCCGCATGGCAAAGTATTCGATATGAATGAATTTGCCTCCCAACTGGATCCAGAAAGCCGCCTGGTTCTGTCTCCCCGCTTTGAAATCTGCCAGTATCCGTTCCACCGTGTCCACGCTCCTGGGCGGATGGCACCGTTGAACCTTCCGCCCAATGATGGCCCGGCTCCGGGCGAATATGCGTTCCGCTCCCCGGGTGAAATAGCGGACGGTATCATCCGCATCCACCACCGTCATGTCAAACGGTATGGTGTTGAGTATCACCTTCAGCTCTTTGGGAGAAAGGGAACCGGTCTGGAACCGGACGCGGTAATCCTTATCCATATTCCGCTCAACATCCACTTCCACTTCCGGGTCCCATTCCGATTCCGGCTCCACGATGCAATAGCCGTAGTCCAATGTCTGAACATGAACCTGGGCCCACTCCGCTTCGGTCAGATTCTCCATCGCCATGGGCAACAGAATTTCCTCCTCCTTGTACACCATGTCGGAAATACCATCCCAGGCCGGTTTCAGTGCCATATCCACCAGTACGCTCAGGTCCGCGGCTGTCACACCCGCAGCCAGTTCTTCCAGTGCTGTCCCACCTACCTTCAGCCATTCCCTCACCTCATCGTGTTTACCCCACATGACGGTTGAAGGCCCGGTAATGCCGTGTTTTTCGAGAAAGGGAAACAGCAGATTTTCCTTTCTTTGATAGTGCTTTTCAACGTCGGTTATCGCAAAAAAATGGGTGCGGATTTCGTGAAACAACTCCGTCGCATCCGCATCCGGCTTCTCTTCCCTGAGATTCCGGTTCGCCTTCTCCAGCACGTCCACTTCCCACATCAGAGCCCGGTTTTCTTCCTGAAATACATGAACCGGGTGCCCCTGCGGCACGTCAAGTTCGTCCGGGCGCTCCACATTACCCCGCAAGACCTCCGCATGAACATCGCACAGCTTCAGGATCTCTTCCTGCGGCATGCCTTCCGCCATCAGTTCCTGTTCCACCTCCACAACATCCCCGTACGGCACCTGACCCAACATTCGAACCAGCTTTTCCCGCACCTGTTCCGGTGCCTCACCATCATGCAGTTGTCGGATCATATGCTTCAACAGCGCCTTCCGCCGGTCACGATTGTGTAACGTTTCACTCATCTTTTTCCTCCTTACAGGCGTCAGTCACATGCGCCTGCTTGCCGTTATTGATAACGTAACCTTTTGGGGAAAGAAAAAATTGAGCTGCGACAAGAAAGAGGTTGTTATCCCGCTTTTGGGAAAAGATGATTCCTGTGAATTGGTATTTTGATGCCGTCAGTAGATAACGGTCAGGCTCATTCGATCAGATCTTCCAGCATACGGGCGACAGCTTCCAGGACTTCCGGGCATTTTCGGTTGAATCCGTCATGATTGCGGACGGCGTCATACCCTTCCGGTGTCATAATCTCATCACCAAGAAGGGACTTACAACGCTTGTCACCGAATTCCGATTCGAAACGGTCAATGAAGGTATCCACCGCTTCCTGGACGGCCAGCCGACCGAACTCATCTTCAGTCGTTCCGTTGGACAGTGCCAATCCGATAACCAGGACGGCTGCATTGACAGCCCCACAGACCTGTCCCGGCCAGCTCATGCCGCCACCCATACCACAGCTCAGCCGACCCGCCGTTTCCTCCGAAAGGCCATATCGGGGACCATACGTGGACAATACCGCCTGGGCACACATGAATCCATCTTCGTACCGTTTTCGAACTTCACTGCTTAATTCGGTCACCGCTGCCTCCCGCTGAATGACTTCGCTCTGATGCTATCACACCTCGAATTGACAGTTCCCTTCACCTTTCCTCTACTGAAATCATCCTGGAACAAAATCTCGGATGGAATTTTTCGAAAAAAATCCGCTTGCCTGGAAGATCGGAGCGCTCTTTTTATCCAAACGCATGAATGGACATCTTCGCTTCGAGCGCTTACGGCAAGGCTCCGAACTGCATGTATTAGAAGACAATACCGTTCTTTGCCGTTCCCTTTTATGTTACACTTCAAATCGGAACGGCAGCTTGTGAAGTCCCACCCAAATGAACCCGTTTCAGGAGGTGTTGTTTGAAGAGGCTCTTATCGGGAAACGAAGCCATCGCGCGTGGTGCGTATGAGTTCGGCTGCGTATTTGCGGCAGCCTATCCCGGTACACCCAGT
>DAINNF010000080.1:0-12242 GCA_036736005.1 Acidobacteriota bacterium | reverse complement strand
ACGAGGGATTCTCAAAGGTGCTGCGCAAGCCGCTGATCAAAACCCGCAACATGAACCCGAAGTGGATGCTGGTTCCGTTCGTTGTGCTGATGGTTGTGGTGATCTGGTCATTCCAGGCCATGGAGCCGAAATATTGTGAATGGCTGTGCCCGCTGAAGCTGGTGACCGAGTATGTGGAGATTAACAGTCTGCTGACCTATCTTCAGGCCATTGTTTTCATCACGTTGGGTATGGCGTTGCTCATCATTCTGCCGATTCTGATGAAAAAGCGGACCCAGTGCGGCTTGTTCTGTCCGTTGGGGGCGCTTCAATCCGTGTTGGGAAAGGTCAACCTGTACCGGGTGAAGATCGATCCGGACAAATGTGTCGGGTGCGGGGTGTGTCAGGATGTCTGCCCGACGTTCTCAATTGGAAAACAGGATGACGGTGCGTACCGGGTGTCTCTGACCTGCACACGATGCGGCAAATGTATGGACCACTGTAAACAAAATGCAATCCGGTACACGCTGCCCGGCTGCGGTGAGGTTCGAACACCCCTTTCAACGCGAATCCGGCAGCGGATTGACGGATGGAAGGGACGGGTACTGGCGTGGCCGGTCCGTTTCTGTGAAGACGTATTCGAGGCCAGGACCCTGTTTATTTTTACCGGTGTGCTGTTCGGCGGCATTCTTTCCGGTTCCATGGTGACGGACGCGGTCTACCGGATCTATCTGCTGGTGACGACCGGATCCGTGCTGGCCGGTTGAGGGAGGTTCTCATGAGGATGGTGCTTCGCCTGATGTTTAAAGTGGCGCTTCTGGGTTACGGGATCGGCATCATTGTGCTGGTCGCGATGTTCTTTTTCAACTATGGCGGCCGGTTCATGCGTGTTCTGGCTGACTGGCTGCCGATTCACTATTGAAATGGTTGGGCCGGATGATGGTCATCCCGTGCCCGTTGTTTCCAGATGTTCTCATAACAGGAGGAGAGAAATGAAGAAATTGGTACTGACATCAATGTTGATGGCATGGTTTGTGTTCCCCGTATTTGCCGTGCAGCTCCCGCCCATGGAGTCTGATGATCTGGCGCGTCTGCAGATGCAGGTGAACCGGGAACCACAGAACCCGGAACTGTTGATGAAAATCAGCCGGGCCTATTTTCACAAGGGGGCAGAAGGTGACGCGGACGCGGTTGAAGAAGCGGAGTCCTTCCTGGAGTTGCTCCTGGAGATTCAGCCGGACAATGCGGAAGCCAGGAGTCTGTACGGCAGTATTCTGACCATGCGGGCGCGGGACGCGTGGTTTCCGCTGTTCAAGGCCAACTATGTGAACCGGGGTTTGAAGGAAATGGACCGTGCCGTGGAATTGAGTCCGGACGACATCAATATTCGGATGATACGGGGAAATACCAGCATGGCATTACCGTCCATGTTCAACCGGATTGACACGGCCATTGAGGACTTCGGCTATCTGAAACAGCGGAAAGAATCCGATCCGAACTATATGGGGGAAGAACTCTACCTGCAGGTTCTGTTCGACCTGGGCAAAGCGTATGCACGGAAGGGCGAGACGGATTCCGCCCGTGAATATCTCTCCAGAGTGAAGGAAGCAGCACCGAAATCAGACCTGGCCGCCAATGCCGTTATGTTGATTGCAAAACTGGATGAGAAATCAGACAAATGATCGGCGAAGCTGTTCTGCTGGGACTGTCAACCGGCATGTACTGCCTGGGATTCTGCATGCCGGTGCTGGTCCCTCTGGTCATGGGCCAGTACCGGGAGACGGTGGGCCGGCGGGCAATACCCCTGCTGTATTTCTCGCTGGGCCGTCTCGCCGCCTATCTGCTATTTGGTGTCGTGGTGGGTTACCTGGGTATGCGGATTCGGGACCCGCTGGTAATCCGTATCGGTGCGGTTGCCATGATTGGGCTTTCCGTTCTGCTGGTCATTCTCGGGTTGTCGGGCAAACGACATTCGGGACACGGCTGTCCCGTCCTGGTCCGCAAATTCGGTGGAAAGGGCATGCCGGCGCTCTTGGGATTCCTGACCGGGTTCAACGTCTGTCCACCGTTTATTCTGGCGCTGAATGTCGTGTTCCTGGAAGGGAACGTGGGGAAAGGTGCCGGGTTCTTCCTGGTCTTCTTCCTCACCACTTCTGTCTACCTGCTGCCCTTTGTTTTCGCGGGGTCTCTGGGCAGGCATGAAAATGTCCGGTGGGTGGCCCGGCTGTCCGGGGTGGTTTCCGGCGTGCTGTTCCTTTTCTCCGGACTGGTTACACTGGTCGCTGCGGGTATCGGCTAATCGTGTATGATAGGGTAGCGATATCGGAGTAGAAAGATGAAAGAACTGTTCAAGATCATTATCAGTTATGGGACGGTTATCGCGATTGCCGTGACGTCCGTTGTCGTCATGGTGACGGGGCAGACCAACTGGCCGATTGAGTTCGCCGTTATCCTGATTATTTCCTATTGCATCACCGGTACCACCGGGGCTCTCTTCATTGCTCTGGACCGACTCAACCTGCGCCCCATGGTGCATTATCTGCTGCTGGTGCCCGGATCGATCATCGGTACCGTAACCGGTGTTTACCTGGCCAAGTGGATTCTGTATGTGCTGCTTCCCGGCGCCGTGTTTCTGCGTGGGCCCGGTGAGCTGTGGTCGTTTATCGTATTATGTCTGACCATTACATTTGTCGTTACGATTATTGAACATATCAATGAAGCACGGAAACAGAAACAGGAAGAATTGCACGAAGAACAGAAGAAAGTCGAGGAACTGGAGTCCACCAGCAAGGAGGCGATTATCCAGTCACTGCGGTCCCGGTTGAATCCCCATTTCCTGTTCAATACCCTGAATTCGATATCCGAACTGATTCACCGGGATCCGGACCAGGCGGAACAGGCGGTGGTGAATCTGTCCGAGGTATACAGGCGAACGCTGGACCTGTCGGAAAAGGACCGGGTAACCGTCCAGGAGGAAATCGAGCTCCTGGAGAAATACCTGGAAAACGAGCAGATGCGGTTTGGCAACCGGCTGAAGGTCTCCGTATCCGTGGCGGACGAATGCCGGGACGTGGAGATTCCCGCATTGATCCTTCAGCCCTTTGTCGAGAACGCCGTGACCAAGGGGATTGCCCCCCGGAAAGAAGGCGGGTCCATTTGCATTTCCGCCGCGCGCGTTCCCGAAGGTACGTTATTGAAAGTGGAAGACCAGGGAGCAGGCTGCGAGTCGTTTCAGCCGGGTTTCGGAATCCGCAATGTCCTCCATCGGCTGGAACTGATCTATGGGGACCGGTTCGACTTCAACTTTGAAAGCGAGCACGGTAACGGCACAACCGTGACCCTGATGATTCCGGACGGTGGACAATGATGCGTGTGGTGATTGCCGATGATGAAAAACTGGCCCGGGAGCGCCTCAGGCGTCTGTTGTCCGGTTTTGAGGAGATCGAAATCGTCGGGGAGGCCGGGGACGGCCGGACGGCCGCTGAGCTGATCAATGATGCGAAACCGGACGTGGCATTCCTGGACATCCAGATGCCGGAGTTAACCGGTATCCAGGTGGTGAATCACCTGACGGCCACACCCCATATTGTGTTCACGACCGCATATGACCAATATGCCGTCCATGCTTTCGAGCTGGGTGCCATTGACTATCTCCTGAAGCCCATTACAACAGAGAAGCTGGAGCGGGCGGTAGAGCGGGCGGCTGACCGTCTGAAAGAAGCCCCCCTGGATGCTGCAGATCTGGACCACCTGAAACAGGTGCTTCATTCCATGTCGGACGGATCGGTGAAACAGACACGGATAACGGTCCGGCACGGTCAGGGGTTTCGCGTCTTGAACCTGGATTCCGTGCGCCTGTTCCGGGCGGAAGACCGGTATGTCACCTGTTTTGCGAAAGATGGTGAGTATATCGTAGACATGACCATCCGGAAACTGGTGGAGCTGGTCGATAAAGATGAATTCATCCAGATCCACCGCGGGATACTGGTCTCACTGCCATTTGTACAGGACATCCAGAAATCGCCGTTCACCAAGAGCGGGTATGAACTGACGGTTGAAGGGGTGAAAGAGCCGTTGCCCATCGGTGTTACATTCCTTCCCGCTTTACGCCGCCGCCTGGGATTCTGAAATCATACACTTCAAACGCCTTGACACTCCAATGCTTTCCACGCTACCGTTGAATGAGCAAAGCATATTATCAACAAATAGGAGAGCAGACGGTCTGCGCACGGGGGTGACATGAAGAAGGTGATTGTACTGGGGGGCGGACTGGTGGGCGGTCCCATGGCCATGGACCTGGCAGGAGATCCGGGTTATGACGTGACGGTGGCCGATCTCAACGGTGAACGGCTGGAAACCCTCCGTCAGAAATGTCCGGACCTGAGCGTGCAGAAGCAGGACTTATCTGATCCCGCACGTGTGACGAAGCTGGTGGGTGAATTTGATCTGGTGGTGAACGCGGTGCCCGGTTTCATGGGCTTTGAAACTGCGAAAGCGATTATCCGTGCCGGAAAGAACTGTGCCTGTATCGCCTTCTACGAAGAAGATCCCTTTCAACTGGATAAGCTGTGTAAGCAATATGACGTGACCATGATCATGGACTGCGGTGTGTATCCGGGCATGGGGAGCGCCCTGATCATGCATGTGGCCCGTCGGATGGACCGGGTGGAACGGATCCTGACCTATGTGGGCGGATTGCCACAGGTGCGGGAATGGCCCAGCGAATACAAGGCGGTGTTTTCTCCTATCGACGTGATCGAAGAATATATCCGTCCGGCCCGATATGTGGAAAACGGGCAGGAAGTGGTCAAGCCGGCGCTGTCCGATCCGGAGTACATCAATTTCCCGGGTATCGGCACCCTGGAGGCCTTCAACACCGACGGCCTGCGTACGCTGACCCGGACAATTGATGCACCCAACATGAAGGAAAAAACCCTGCGCTATCCGGGTCATATCGAGAAGATGGCGGTTTTACGGGAACTGGGATTCTTCTCCAAGGACAAAACGCTGGCGTTTGATGGGAAGAACGTCAGTCCACTGGAGTTGACCGCGCAGGTGTTGTTCCCCAACTGGCAGTTGAAACCGGGGGAGGGGGACATGACCGTCTTTCAGTCGGTTGTGGAAGGGGATAAAGGCGGCGAACCCGTCCGGTATACCATTGACATGCAGGATCGATATTGTCCGGAAACGGATGTGATCTCCATGGCGCGCACAACCGGCTACACCTGCACCCAGGCATTGCGGATGATTGCGGAGGGGATTTACACCCATAAGGGGATTTCACCTCCGGAATACATGGGGCGACATGCGGCGTGCATCGACTTTCTGCAGGAAGGGCTGCGGGCACGCGGTGTCAACTGGGTTGTGACACGAAATTGACATTCGATGAGTATCCGCAAATGGTAAACCGCTGTCCGATCCAATCTGATGTGAACCGTCATTTCATGAATGAACCCGGGAGGACGCCATCTCATTTTTCGGCATTGTGCTGACGACACTGGTTACGCTTCTTCAGGTTGACCTGTTCTTCCGGTTGGATTCGCTCCGCTTTGGGGACAGGCGAATCAATCGGAAAGCACTGGTGCTTAGTTTGCTCATCATATGGCTGTTGTTTGTTCTGGGGCGGGAATTCGGCGGACATGGACCTGGTCTGTTGCCGTTGTTGCTGGAGGTCATTTCCATGCAATGGATGGGGTCGGTATTCCTGCTGTCGATTGCTTTTCTGATGTCCGATCTGGTGTGCGGCTTCGGTTTCTTCTTTCGAAAACAGAAGGGACACATCCGTGCCGGTGCCCTGGCGTTGGGTGTGCTGATGGTGATTGTTGCCCATGTCCAGGGTCTACGTGCCCCGGTGGTGGAACGATATGCCGTATTCATGGAGGGACTTCCGGCTGATCTGGACGGGACGACCGTTGCAGTTATGAGTGATTTTCATGCCGGAGAAATGGGCATCGACGCGGATTGGCTGAGTGCACGCGTTGATCAGGCGAACCGTCTGAAACCGGACATGGTTCTGTTGGCGGGTGACCTGTTTGAAAGGGGAAGCAATCCCGAAGAAATGATTCCGGTGATGAGAAAGTTGAAGGCAACATTTGGCATTTACGCCGTCCGTGGAAACCATGACCGGAGACGGTCCAGCCGGCGGGATGTGACGGCTGAAATTCTGAAGGGCGCCGGTATCCCGTTGCTGGAGAACCGATGGGTCTCGGTAAAGGCAGGTCTGGTTATCGCCGGTGTGGAAGATCTGACCATGTCCCGACGACACGGCCAAGACGGGGAAAAGAGTCTGGAAGCGGCACTGGTCGGTCGTCCCGATGCGCCAACGATTCTTCTATCTCATACACCACTTCATCTGGAAGAGGCGGCGGCGATGGGCGTGAATCTGATGGTGTTCGGTCATACCCACGGTGGGCAGATATGGCCGTTCAACTATCTGGTGGGACTTGTCTATCCGGTGGTGTCCGGTGAGGCTGAAATCGACGGGATGACTGTGATCGTGGGTCGAGGAACCGGTACCTGGGGGCCACGTATGCGGCTCTGGCTGCCGGGCGAAATATCGTTGATTATGTTGCGATCCGGACAAGTGGCGAATAAGGAAACCGGAAGATACCGATTGCAGGAGACTGAATCATGACAGAATACGACTATGGAATTCGTGCCATGACAAGGAAAGAAATCAATCTGGCCATTGAGTGGGCCGCTTCCGAAGGTTGGAACCCCGGGCTGTATGATGCAGATTCGTTTTTTGCCGCTGATCCCGGTGGTTTTCTGGTCGGTGAGCTTGGTGGCGAGCCCATTGCGACCATTTCGGTGGTGAAGTATGGAAGAACATTCGGCTTTCTCGGCTTTTATATCGTAAAGCCCGAACACCGGGGCAAGGGGTACGGTCTTCGTATCTGGAACGCGGGAATGGCCAGTCTCGAGGGAAGGAATGTGGGTCTTGATGGGGTAGTGGATCAGCAGGACAATTACCGGAAATCCGGGTTCAAACTGGCATATCGGAATGTCCGGTTTGAAGGCGTTACGGGAGAGATGTCGGGCGATCCGTTGCCGGTAATTGAATTGAGCCGTGTTCCTTTCGAGATGGTGGAACGGTATGACCGGCTGTTCTTCCCGGAGAAACGGACAGCGTTCCTGAGATCCTGGCTGATTCAACCGGAGTCGATAGCGTTGGGGATCAGGGAGGACAACGCATTGGCCGGTTATGGTTTGATTCGCAGATGCAGATCGGGGTACAAGATCGGACCTCTGTTTGCGGATGATCCGAAATTGGCGGAGACACTCTTTCATTCCCTGGTATCGAGGGTCAAACCGGGTCAACCGGTTTTTCTCGATGTACCGGAAGTTAACCGGGATGCAGTCAGCCTTGCTGAAAGCATAGGGATGCATGTCATGTTCGAGACGGCCCGCATGTATACCGGTGAGTTTCCGGATCTACCGATGAATCGTCTGTTCGGTGTCACAACTTTCGAATTGGGCTGAAAGGTTGTGTCTGCCGGTACAAAAGAGACTGCATCGGGAGCCTGAAAGTGTCCGATTGCCCTGATTAGAGGACGGGATTCACGGAACAGAAATTGCATGGTTTTTGTGGCATGCAACAAACCGGTGTCGTTTACCGAACTACATATCATGTTTTCGGAAAACCATTGAAAACGTATTCTGTGATTGATTTATAGTACTTATGTTTAAAGGGGGCGAAGAGATGAATGATTCCGGCTTCTGGAAACGGCTGACAGCACAACTTGTATTTGGTGTTTTCACAGTATTTCTGTTGTGTAATGCAGCCATGGCATCCGTTTCGGATGAATTGAGCGAACTGGGTTTCGGCGTGAAGGAAGTATCCATGCGCTGTGAATTGCTGAATCGGGACGTAACCATCCAGATTCTGGTTCCCGATTCATACCGGTGGAACGATGAGACTTACTCCACCTTGTATCTGTTGGACAGCCGTCCGGGTGACAAACTGGCGGCCGCTGTTTCGGCTTCGGTCATTCAACGGGACGATGTCCTGCCCGTTCTGATTGTCCGTCTGCCGGCTGAGCTGGCGGATGTTCCGGCGATACCCTCCGATGGGGAAGGGCCTGGTTGGGCGCAGTTCCTGGAGACCTCTGTTTTCCCGTATGTTGAGAAAACCTATCGCGTGATCCCATTTCGCGTGTTGGCGGGCGATCTGCTGAATTCCGAAATGGCGCTGACAATTGCAACTGCCAGACCGGATCTGGTGCAGGGGATCATTGCGGAACAGGCGACCGGTACGGGGATAACAGACGGAATGGTTGATCGTGCGGTTGCAGCATTTTCCCGGAAGGACATACACCAGTTGACCGTTTGTGTTGCAGCATCACGGGGGTCAGAAGCGCTCCCGGCATTTACGCGCATCGCGAAAGAACTGGGCGGTAATTCCAGTCCTTCCGTCCGTTTTGTGGTACAGAATGTCGATGTGGCTGCGGATCAGAAAGAAGCCGGCCTCCTGCTTTACAAGGGGTTGGAATATGTATTTGGCGACTGGTATATCCAGCAGAACCTGACGGATTTGGGATTAAAGGGCATCGAAAAGCACTATGAGAAATTGAGCAAACTGACTGGTGCGGATGTCCCTGTGCCACAGGAAGTTATCAACCGGCTGGCGCGTGAATATCTGAATGCCGGTGAGTACGTGGACATGACCAAGGCACTGAAATACAACACAAAGCGGCATGAGAATTCCGCCAAGGCGTACGCGGCGCTGGCGCAGGGGTGGGATATCAATTACAAGGTCCGACTCGCGGTGATCAATTACAAGAAGGCCCTGAAAATTGCGAAGAAAACCGGTCATCCATCGGCGCCGATGTACCGGAAACTGCTCGACAATGCCAATCAGCGACTGGTCAATGACAATTACAGTAAGACCAAGTTGATCCAGAACCCGCAGAGCAACAAGTTGATTTTCGGTACGCAGAATTACTCGGTTTTCTGATTATTTAACCTACGACCTGAAGGAAGACCCCGGATCTGTGGTCCGGGGTTTTTTCATGCCTGTTCTCTCGTTGCCATTGGGGATTGAACTGGACAGCGTTGTTGCTGTGACCATAAAATAGTAGAAAGTTAATCGATTACTGTCGGCGTTCAATCCCATCGGTGTGGAGGTGTCGGATGAACCGCCTGAAGTTTGCTGCCTCGTTGGCCCTGGTGCCATGGTTGGCGGTCCTGGTCTTTTTTGCGGGACCGGTTCGTTGGGAATTGGCTCACGGTTATCGGCTGCTTATCGGGCAACCGGGTTCTGATTTGCCCCTGTTGACGTTTCGGTTTTCGCTGCCGGTACTGGATGCCGGCAGTGCCGGTTCTGAAGGACTGCTGATTGCATTTCTGTTCTGGGCGTTCATCTGGTTGGGAGTCGCCTGGCTGATTGCCCTGATCTGGCGGTCCAGAACACGTGAAGATCTGATGGAGCGCTTCACTTTCGGAGCAGCTTTCTACTTCGGTTCCGTGTTTCTTCTTGTGTCAGTGGTAATTGTTGGATTGTTGCTGCCTTTTGCTCCATTGGCCGGGACCTAGCAGGGGATGTATCCATGAGAGAAGCCATGGTTTATGCCGGTGTGTGGCAGCGATTTCTTGCCCTGCTGGCGGATTTCTTTTTGTTCTGCGCTGTATTCTTTCCCGTCACGCGCATGGTCAAGGGCGTATGGCTGCTGCGTGCGGCGGATCATCGGTGGCACAACGGATTGTTGGTTACCGATCCCCTATGTCTGATGTTCCTGGCGATTATGGCGATATATTTCATTCTGATGGAAGGGCTTGCAGGTTATACCCTGGGCAAGCGGTTGGCAGGCCTGAGGGTCGTTGACCTGAAGGGACACCGCCCGGGTTTGCGGAAAGGCCTGCTGCGTAATCTGTTGCGTATTGTAGACAGTCTTCCCGCATTCAACATTCTGGGTGTGATGCTGATCCTGAGATCACCGGAGTGCGCGCGCTTTGGCGACCGGGTTGCCGGTACCCGTGTTGTTGTGTGCAGGGAGCCGGAAGCGGAGAAAGCAGCACCGTTTTGACTATTTTGATTCAGGCGGTATAATACGTGTATCTATCAAATTGATATCAAAGGATATGTGGAAAGGAGTGCGAAGGATGAAGTTTAAGAAGCTGGGACGCACCGGACTGGTTGTATCGGAGTTGTGTTTCGGTACCATGACGTTTGGCGGAAAGGGATTCTGGACGGTTGTGGGGCAGCAACCCCAGGAATTGGCCGACAAGCTGATTGGCACCGTACTGGATGCCGGGATCAACTTTATTGACACGGCCAATATCTATTCCGAGGGTGAATCAGAGAAAATATTGGGGAAAGCACTGGGCAATCGTCGGAAGGACATCGTACTGGCGACAAAGGTCCTGGGTCCCATGGGGCCGGGACACAATGAAGCGGGTTTGTCCCGACGGCACATCATCCAGTCGGTGGAGGACAGTCTGACCCGGCTGGGTACCGACTATATCGACCTGTACCAGATCCATGGATCCGATCCACTGACGCCGATGGAAGAAACATTGCGCGCCCTGGATGATCTGGTCCACGCGGGCAAGGTGCGGTACATCGGTTGTTCCAACCTCGCTGCATGGCAGTTGGCAAAGGGACTGTGGATTTCAGACAAGTACAATTTGCACCGGTTTGAATCGCTGCAGGCGTATTACACCATTGCCGGTCGCGACCTGGAACGGGAACTGGTTCCCCTGATGCGGGACCAGAAAATCGGATTGATGGTCTGGAGCCCGCTGGCGGGCGGCCTGCTTTCCGGCAAATTCTATCGGGACGGTGAAGGACCGAAAGACGCCCGTCGTGCTGATTTTGACTTTCCGCCGATTGACCGGGAACGGGCATTCAATGTGCTGGATGTCATGCGGGAAATTGCTGCCGACCATGACGTTTCCGTGGCACAGATTGCATTGAGCTGGCTGCTGCATCAGCCGGTGGTTACCAGTGTCATTATCGGAGCCAAGACGGAGGAACAGCTGGCGGACAACCTGGCGGCGCCGGATGTAAGACTCTCTACGGACGAACTGGCCCGCCTGGACGAGGTCAGCAAACTGCCACCGGAATATCCCGGCTGGATGCTGGAACGCCAGGGCGAGTACCGAGCGCTGAATAAAGAATGAATATTGGACGGAATTCTAAACGGAAGCAAGGCACCTCGTGATGAAGCCGTGTCGATTTATCTTCGCGAAACGAATGGCCGTCTTGCTTGTGTGCGTTTTGTTGAGTGGGTGCGGTGAACGCATGGATCATGCTGTGGAGGTGACGGTGCAGAATCATCCGGAAAGTTCGTATGTTCAGGTGAACGGAGTGCGGCTTCATGTAATGGACTGGGGCGGTCCCGGTCCGGTTCTCATCCTGATTCACGGGATGGGAGATTCTCCGCGTATCTTTGACGATCTTGCCAGGCGCTTGTCCGGTGAGTTTCATGTGGTTGCATACGCCAGGCGCGGTCACGGATTCTCGGATCCGGTGGGACCCTTTGATACGGCAACGCTGGTCGAGGACCTGCATCGATTGATGGATCATCTGGACGTGGAACAGGCGCACCTGCTGGGATGGTCCATGGGCGGCAATGAAATCACGGGATTTGCCGGTTCCTACCCGGAGAGGACCGGGAAACTCGTTTACCTGGAGGCGGCATACGACTGGTCGGATCCCGCATTTCTGAAGGCATTTGCCGCGTGTCCGTTGCAGTTGGCGCCGGACGGGAAGGCACTCAAGTCGCTGGACAGCTTTCGTGCGTGGGCCAGGCGGTTCTGGTTGCCAGTTGACGAATGGACGCCGGGGCTGGAGGCCCATCTGCGGGAGGTCACCCGGATCCGGGAGGATGGAACCGTTCAGCCGGTGCCGGACGATAAGCTGGCTGAACAACTGATGGTTGCCCTTTCTGAGAACGGGCGGAACTATACGGCGGTACATGTACCTGCACTGGCGCTTTACAGCCCGGTGTTTTTCATGACCGACGGTCAGGACCCTGATCTCGAACAGGCCGTTGCTGATTGGGACAAGGAGATGGTTGAACCGTTCCGTCAAAGAAGTCAGGCGCGGGTACAGCGGGAATTGTCCGATGTGACCGTTCAGACTCTTCCCGGAACGTCGCACGGCACCATCGGGGTAAAAAACCCGGATGAGCTGGCCAAACTGATCGGTCGGTTTCTTCGTTAATGTGAGTGTGCTTTCCGTGAAAAAAGTCCGGCCAATGATCAGCCGCTATCTGTCACGAACCGGGTCAGTCCGATCTGCAATCCGGATACCGGACCAT
>DAINNF010000079.1:0-12291 GCA_036736005.1 Acidobacteriota bacterium | reverse complement strand
CCGCATCTCATCGCGATGGAAAAGCGAAGAGATATGCTGGACAGGTATCCGTTGATTGCCGCCGTAAAGTCGGCGCTGGCGGCGGTCGACAGTCTGGAGACCTGGCGGATGGTGCGTCCCCCGTTGGTTAACCTGACTCCCGAGTCCGAAAGCACTGTTCAGCGCCAGGTTTGTTCAGATAGTTGGATAAAACCCCTCACCCTTCAACAGGGGGGCGACTGAGCCATGGTAAAGGTATTGGAACCGGAGGAAGGATACAACCGCTATAGTTCACAGTATGCGCAGGACCACCCGAAACTGGACAGTTTTGACCGGGAAGTTTTTGTTTCCGGTTTCCCCGAAAGGAAGGTCGAATGGGCGTTGGACCTCGGTGCAGGTGATGGAAGGCTCGGTGGGGCGCTGCAGAGATGTGCCCGCCATGTGGTGGGGGTGGACATTGCTGTGGAAATGCTCCGGACGATGGAGAAACGGCATCCGATGATTTTCCCGCTTCGTACCGACCTGTCGTTTGACATGCCGTTTCGGGATGATTCAATTGATCTGGTTGCGGCTGCTTTCCTGTTTGTTCATATCCACGATCCGAAACCGGTTCTCGGAGAGGTATACCGCGTACTGAAGCCGGGCGGATGCCTGGTATTCAACCTGATTCCGCAGCGGCGGGAACCTCAGTTGGGTGCGGGTCGCGATAAATTCAAGATCCGGTCGTTTTACCATTCTCCTCCTGCTGTAGAAGAGATGCTGGATTACCATTGGTTCGAATGGCAGGTGGAACCGGTGGTCGAGGGTCGGGGATGGATCAGTCGGGTATATCGTTGTATAAAGGTGTGAGTTGGACAACGAGATGGAACGAAACAAATGATGACCGGCGTTGATCGGGTATAATACCGCCAGTACAAGTGAGCGGTTCAAAATACCGTCTAGGAGTAACCATGGGAAACCAATCACCAGATCTTTCTATCGTGATTCCGATTTATAACGAGGTGGAGAATATTCTTCCGCAAGTGAGTGAAATTCTGCATGCCCTGCGGGACTTTGACCGGCGGTTTGAAATCCTGATGGTGGATGACGGATCCACAGATGGATCCTTGAAACTGATGCAGCAGATGCATCGGGAGTATCCGGATGTGGTGCAATATCTTTCTTTTGAAGAGAACAGAGGTCAAACCGCGGCATTTATTGCCGGCTTCCGGGCAGCCAGAGGCCGGTATGTCGCCACGCTGGACGGAGATATGCAGAACGACCCTGCCGATCTTCCGGGAATGGTGATGGAACTGGAGAAACAGGGAGTGGACATGGTAAACGGAATCCGTCAGAAGCGGCGCGACAGCTGGCTGCGAAAGATTTCGTCGCGGATCGGAAATGGGTTTCGTAACTGGCTGACGAGTGAACAGGTTTCCGATGTGGGTTGTTCCATCCGGGTGATGAAGCGGGAATGTCTGGAAGAAATACCTGCGTTCAACGGATTACACCGATTTTTCCCGACACTTGTTCGAATGAAGGGATATACGATAACGGAAATTCCGGTCAACCACAGAGAGCGTGAGCGTGGAACGTCCAAGTACGGTGTCATGAACCGCATGTTTGTGGGTATTCATGACACACTGGCGGTTCGCTGGATGTTGAAGCGGGTTTTGAACTGGCGTGTGGCCGAACATTCGTTCCGGGAGGAGCAATGACAGTTGAACAGGGATTTGTCGTACTGGGCTTTGTGGCACAGGCCACCTTTGCAGCCCGGTTTATCGTTCAATGGATTGCAAGCGAACGGTCGAAACGGAGCGTGATACCCATGGCGTTCTGGTATCTGAGTTTTTCCGGCGGCCTGTTGCTGACGGTTTATGCGGTGTATCGAAGAGACCCCGTGTTCATTGTGGGTCAGGCCAGTGGCTTGATCGTCTACACGCGGAATATTGTCCTCCGACTCCGGGAAAAGCGGGAAAATGCAGAAAGTTGAACTGGCACTGATTCTGGTTTTGTTTTTTGTAGTGGCGTTTCCGATCGGTCATCCCCGGGACTTGTGGGAGCCGGATGAACCCCGTTTTGCGCAGGTGGCCCGGGAAATGATCGAAACCGGGGATTTTGTGATGCCCCATCGGAACGGCAATCCCTATCCCGATAAGCCCCCGTTTTATTTCTGGACGATTGCGCTGAGTGGGTTCGTGGCCGGCAGTGTTACGCCGAGCGCGGCTCTGATCCCGACCGCAGTTGCGGGAGTCATGACCATTCTGCTTACATTCTTGCTGGCACTTCGCCTAACGGGCGACAGGAGGCTGGCTTTGATGTCGGCGGTCATTCTGGCAACCACTGTCAAGATTTACTGGCAGGCCTCACACGCACAAATCGACATGGTACTGACCTGTCTGACAACCTTCTCTTTGTACCTGATGATCCTGTGGGAGCAGGAGGACAAGAATGTCTGGCTCATACTGGCATGGGCAGTCATGGGAATCGCCGTGCTCACGAAGGGGCCGGTCGGACTGATTATTCCACTGGGCAGTATGCTGGTGTACCGCAAGTGGGCGGATCGGGGAAAATGGAGGCGGTTGTTTCCTTATGCCGGCCTGACCGCTTTTGTACTCGTCGTAGGGAGCTGGCTGGTTCTCCTGATTTATCAGGGCGTTTCCAACGGTGAAACAGCGTATCTGCAGAACATTCTGTTCAAGCAGAATGTCGTTCGTTTCGCGAATTCCTGGCATCATCATCAACCGGTCTACTATTTTATGAAGGTCATTCTTCATGACAGTTTTCCATGGACGGCATTTCTGGTTGCGCTGATCCTGACAAGATGGCCGTTCCGGAATCTGGATGAGAAGGAACGGTTTGTTTTCTCCATCATCTTCTTTACCATGATCTTCTTTTCCATTCCCATGGGTAAACGGGGTCTGTATATACTCCCGCTCTATCCGGCGGTTGCCATCGGAATAGCCATGTTGTTACATGAGCGCGTTCATGAGCGTGCTGTAGGGATCGCCTCCCGGTTCACTGCGGTTATCCTGATTCTGACAGGGCTGGCCCTGGTAATCACCTGGCGGTATTCGGCGACAGATGTCCCCCCTGTCACACTGGGCTATCCCGGCGTGGCCGTTCTGGGCGGTGGCGTATGGTTGTGGTTCAGGAAAAGCAGACCGTTGCTCCCTGTCGTCTTCTGCATGTTCGTGTTGACCGGGTTTATGGGCTACGTTGTCAACCCGGCCATTAACGGACGAAACTCCGCCCGTGATTTTGTACGGCACAATATGCAGATCATCGGTCCGGATGCGCAACTTGCGATTGCACAGTTCAGAAGCGCTCATGTGTACTATGGTGACCGGAATCTGATTGAATTCGGCGGGCAGGAAGAAGAGGACAACCTGGTATCCTTCGTTTCGTATTTGAAAGAACATCCCCGTGCCTTCGGTATCCTCAGCTGGAAAAACACGGAATTCCTTCAAGGCCTGGGCGTGCCGGTGGTTGTGTGTAACCGGGAGATGGTGGGTCACAAAGATCTTTGCCTGGTTCAAGTGACTCATGCCGACCCATAAGGTCTGATTCGACTGTTTTTTTGACGTTTTTGCCAAAGTGATGGGCTCAATTTCGGTCAGAATGACCAAATATCTGCGAAATGCGTCTAGCGGTTGACACTTAGTTTTGACTCCTGATAAGATAACGGTAACCTTATAAATTACGGGGAAGGAGTCTGGCATGGCGGATTATCAGGTGTTGGGGAACTACATTATTTCCGAGAAAATGAAGGAGACGCCCGTTGCTTCCGTATATCGGGGAATCATTGCTCCGGACGGGAAGTTCGAGAAGTTCGTGATAATCAACGAACTGAAACAGGACCTTGCCGGTTTCGCCGATTTTTTCAAGGGTGTAAATGCCCAGTTTAAAACGGCATCCAAGCTTTCGGGGACATCGGTCGCTACACCGATTGATATCATGGAACATGAGGGTACCCACTACTCAATCTATCAATTTGATGATGGCCGGTTCCTGGATGACGTGATTCGTCGTTCCACGGATGAGGGATTCCCGTTCTCCATTGATCATGTTCTCCTGATCGCCAGTAAGACACTGGCGGCACTTTCCTATTGCTACAGCAAGGGAAGCCCTTACGGTTTCCTTGTTCCTTCCGGGATTCATCTTTCTTTTGAGGGTGATGTTAAACTCTATGAAACCGCTTCGGCGCCACACATGCCGGCACTGGTTGCAGCCAATCCGGGGCTTCAGGAAGTGTACTCCGAATATGTGCATCCGGATGTTCTCCAGAAGAAGAAATCTGCGGAAGTATACGACGTCTTTTCAATCGGTGCGGTCATTTATCGTTTGCTTACCGGCAAGCCGTTCATTGAAAATGGCCGTGTGCCCGACGTTGAAGAGAAGATAGCCGGTGCCGTACTGGGATCTTCGTCCTTCGGGGATGAACCGATACCTGCTGACATCAAAGAGATTCTGGTCAAAGCACTGAATATCGGTTCAGGTTACCAGACGGTTGCGGAGTTCAATGAAGTCCTGGAGAATCTGATTTTTTCAGGAGACTACTCTCCCACTACATTCAACCTTGCCTTCTTCATGCATTCACTGTACAGAGAGGAAAGTGAACAGTCAGCGAAGTTGCTGGATTTGGAAAAAACCGCCAATTATGCCGGATATTTCCTGAAAGCCGGCGAAGGCGGAGAAGCGAAAAAGCTGCCCAAAGGGGTAATTATTGCCCTGATCGCGCTGGTGGTAATTGTGGCAGCTGCCGGAGGGTACTTCTTCGTACAGAAACAGAAAGCTGACAAGGAACGGGCCCTGGCCCAGCAACAGGCGCAGGAACAGCTGGAAAAACAGAAGCAGCTTGAAGAGCAGAAGCAAAAAGAAATTGAGGCGATGAAGGCCCAGATGCAGGAACAGCTGAATAAGATGATGCAGGAAGCGGAGAAGGAAGCTGACAAGAGAGCCCGCGAAGAAATCATGCGAAGGGCCAAGGAAGAGCAGGAAAGACAACTGGAAGAAATCCGGAAAGCTGAACAGCAGAAGAAAAAGATTGAAGAAGAACGGCGCAAACAGGAAGAGCTGATCAAGCAGAAACAGGCTGCAGAAGAACAGAAGCGCAAGGAAGAAGAAGAGAGAAAGAAGAAAGAAGCCGAAGAACAGAAGCGTAAGGAAGAAGAAGCCAGGCAGAAGAAACTGGAAGAAGCGCGCCAGGCTGAACAGCAGAAAAAAGCACTCTTCGGACAACTGGTCGGATTGAGTGAAGTAGATGTTGAACCGAAGCTGATTTATCAGGAAAAGCCGAAGATCAATACAGCATGGCGGGTGAAGGGCACCTTCACATTGACCGCGCTGGTTGATGAAAACGGCAATACCGTGGATGTGAAAGTAATTAAGGGGTTGCCGACTGTAACCCGAGGTTCACGACTTGCTGAGCGCTCTGTCGTGGATGCTGTCAACAAGTGGAAATATACACCGGCACTGAAGGATGGCGTGGCCGTGAAGGTATGGATCACGGTACGTATAACAATCTGATTATATCCTCATAATCGCCGGATCGTTCTGTTGCAACACCTGTCGGGGTGTGATAACGTAAGCTGACAATTTTTTGCAGTGGGGATTGGTATGGATCAATTCATGAGTATGTTGCCGGAACCGATGCAACTGAACAGTACATTCCTGTATGTGTTGATACTTTTCCTGTTGTTATTCTTTCTGTTGCGGAAATTCTATGTTGACCGTTATGCGGAGGTCCTGTACCAGAGGGAAGACTTCATAGAAGGTGCAGAACGGAAATTCAGTGATGTTGAAACCTTGTATGCACGTAAGCTGGAAGAAATCGAAAGACAACTGAAGCAAGCGCGCGCCAATGCCAACTCACTGCGCGACCGTCTCATCAGTGAGGCGCGGTCGGAGAAGGATCAGTTGGTGAGCCGTGCACGGGCCAGTTCCCAGGAGCAACGGGATCGGGCGGCAGATGAACTTGCCGAAACAGTTGAGGAACAGAAGAATATGCTGCGAGCCCACGTGGATGAACTGGCACACCAGATTGCAGGTCGCCTGCTGAATCGGGAGCTCTCATGAGGATACTGGCAGTTGTCCTGGCGATGCTTGCTTCACTCCCGCTGGTAGCATCCGGCGAATTGCCGGAAGGGTATTGGTTCGAGATGATTGCCAAGGTTTTCAACTTTGTGGCTTTCTTCGGATTTCTGTTCTGGCTGCTCCGGCGTCCGGTGTCATCCATGCTTGAGAATTCACGTCGGGAAGTGGAGCGGAAACTGGCAGAGGCTGAGGAAAAAGAGCAGGCTGCGTCCAGAAGAATGAAAGAAATTGAAGAACGGATGGCCGGCCTGGAAGCTGAGATTGAAGAGATTCTCCGGAAAACGGATGAGGCTGCGCGTAACGAAAAGGAAGCCATTCTGCAACGAGCGAAGCAGGAAGCCGACAAGATCCGTCTGGCTGCCGAGCGTGAAATCGAGAATCGATACAACACGGCACGCCGTGAACTGCAGTCCTTTGTCGCGGATCTTGCGGTAGATAAGGCCGAAGAGCTGATACGGTCTCAGATGACAACCCGGGATGTGAACCGTTCCATGGAACGCTATATTGAAGAGTTGAAGGGGTAGCCAGTGGATCACGCAGCAGTCAATCGTTATGCCGCCTCCTTCGTGGACGTGATTGTCAAGCAGGATAGTCCGTTGGATGTACTCCGTTCATTGACGGAAGTGGTACGGGCAATCGAAGCGGATCGGGTGGCCTGTCACTATTTCCGCAATCCGGCTGTTTTGAATAGAGAGAAAGCGGAGACCATGCAGCGCCTTGTATCCGAACTGGGATTGAAACCAACACTGGCAAGGCTGCTCGTTCTGTTGATCGAAAACAACCGGTTCAACCTGTTGCCCTACCTGCCGGAAGCGGTAAAGCGGGAGCTGTATGAACGCCTTGGTATGGTTCAGGTTGATCTGAAGGTGCCGGTCAAGATCGATGAAGATCTGGAGAAGCGTTTTGTTGACGCGTTTGAAAAAAGGACGGGTAAGCAGGTGGTTCTCCATGTTACGACAGATGAGACAATTGTGGGTGGAGCCGTCGCACAAATCGGCAGCATGTTGATTGACGGCAGTTTCAAAACAAATCTGGCAAAAATCCGGGAAAAACTCACGGGAGAAATATAAATGGGCTTGAAAGCGGAAGAGATCAGTAAGGTACTGGTCAAACAACTGGAAGGACTTGAGGCCGAGATTGACTTTTCTGAAGTCGGAACGGTCATCTCGGTAGGAGACGGAATTGCCAAGGTCTACGGCCTCGAGAAGGCCATGGCCGGCGAACTACTCCAGTTTGAAAACGGCATGTATGCCATGGTGTTCAATCTGGAGGAAGACAGTGTCGGTGTGGTCCTGTTCGGGGAGTCCACTGATGTGAAGGAAGGCGATCAGATTCATCGAACCAAGCGGATTCTCAGCGTTCCGGTTGGACGGAGTCTGGTTGGACGCGTTGTCAATCCTCTGGGCGAACCGTTGGACGACAAAGGCGTGATTGAAAACGACGGGTTCTATCCGATCGAGCGGATCGCGCCGGGTATTATTGACCGCCGTTCCGTCCACGAGCCCTTGCAGACCGGATTGAAAGCCATTGACTCCATGATTCCGATTGGCCGGGGGCAGCGTGAGCTGATCATTGGGGACCGGCAGACCGGTAAGACAGCTGTGGCGATTGATACCATCATTAACCAGAAACAAGAGAACGTGATCTGCGTGTATGTGGCGATCGGCCAGAAACAATCGACCGTCGCACAGGTGGTGAAGCGTCTGGAAGATGAGGGTGCCATGGACTATACGATTGTCGTGGCAGCCACGGCAGCGGAAGCGGCACCACTGCTGTATCTGGCGCCCTATGCGGGCTGTGCCATGGGTGAGTATTTCATGCACAAAGGAGAACACGTGCTGGTGGTCTATGACGATCTCACCAAGCATGCCGCATCCTACCGTGAGATTTCCCTTCTGTTGCGCAGACCGCCGGGTCGTGAAGCGTATCCGGGTGATGTGTTCTATCTTCATTCACGCCTTCTGGAGAGGGCAGCCAAGCTGAACGAGGAAAAGGGAAGCGGCTCGCTGACGGCGCTACCCATTATTGAAACACAGGCCGGAGACGTATCGGCTTATATCCCGACCAATGTCATTTCCATTACGGATGGTCAGATATATCTGGAAACGGATTTATTCCATTCCGGTGTTCGTCCTGCCGTAAACGTGGGGTTGAGTGTTTCCCGTGTGGGCGGTTCCGCCCAGATCAAGGCCATGAAAAAGATTGCGGGAACGCTTCGGTTGGATCTGGCTCAGTACCGGGAGCTGGCGGCATTCGCCCAGTTCGGCAGTGATCTGGACAAAGCCACGCAACGCCAGTTGACCCGTGGCGCAAGGTTGACGGAACTGCTGAAGCAGTCCCAGTACAGCCCGCTTCCCGTCGAGAAGCAGATCCTGGCGATTTTTGCCGGAACCAAGGGGTATCTGGATGATCTGGAGCTGGATCAGGTGAACGACTTTGAGTCGGGACTCTTGAGCTACGTCGAGACACGGGTTCCGGAAATTTATGAGAGTATCCGGACGGAACAGGTATTGAGTGATGCATTGCAGGAACAGATTGTTTCTGCCATTACAGAATATAAAAAGGACTTCATGAGCGGAATCGAAGATGGCAGCAATACATAATCTTCGTCGGCGGATCCGAAGTGTCCGCAACACAAGACAGATTACCAGGGCCATGAAACTGGTGGCTGCGGCCCGGATGAAACGTGCTCAGGAGCGGGTTTTCCACGCCAGACCTTACGCAAACAAGCTGAGGGAAGTCATCAAGAGCATCGGTAGCCGTATTGAACTGAGTGACCATCCGTTGCTTGCGGTAAGGCCTCAGGAACGGATAAAGGTCGTGGTGGTATCGGCGGATCGCGGACTTTGTGGGTCCTTCAATGCGACCATTATCCGAAGGGTAATCGAATTGCAGAAAACGAAAGATGAGCAGGAAGTCCGCTATGACTTTGTGGGACGGAAAGCATACGATTATTTTCGGAACAAACTCGATTCCATTGACCGGAATCGGAACGACGTTTTCAAGCATTTTGATCCGGACGTTGCGCAGGGAATAGCGGCTGAGTTGATGGCGGATTTCCGTGAAGGTAAGGTGGACGGTGTGTTCCTGCTCTACAACGAGTTCAAATCGGTTCTTCAACAGAATCTTGTCCTGGAACAGCTCCTTCCGCTGGGTAGTGAGGAATTCAGTGGAGAAGAACCACTTGTCCCTCACCTGTTTGAGCCGTCTGCGGAAGAAGTCCTGGACGAAATGCTACCGCTTTATGTGGAAACTCAGATATATCGGGTGTTGATCGAATCCAATGCGGCAGAACAGGCGGCACGGATGACAGCAATGGAATCGGCGACAAACAATGCGACTGAGATGATTGATCATTTGACGCTGGAAATGAACAAGATCCGGCAGGCCGCGATTACGACGGAAATTATTGAAGTCGTGTCCGGTGGACAAATTAACGAATAAGTTCGGCTGGAGGATAGAGGATGAACAAGGGCAAAGTCATTCAGGTGATCGGTCCGGTCATCGATATTGAATTTGAGGGAGAACTGCCCGCGATTTACAATGCGATTCGCGTACAGCATAAAGATGACGATACCGGGGTGGACCTGGACCTGATTGCCGAGGTGGAACAACATCTGGGAGAAAACCGGGTGAGAACGGTTTCCATGCAGCCGACCGACGGTCTGGTTCGCGGAGTGGAAGCGGTGGATACCGGTCAGCCCATCAGTATGCCGGTAGGTGATGTCACGTTGGGGCGCATCTTGAATGTGATCGGGCAGCCAGTGGATGAGGCAGGCGACGTGAAGTCGGACGATTACTGGCCCATCCACCGGGAAGCACCCGCGTTTGAAGCGCTCAATACCGACACGGAGATGCTGGAAACGGGCATCAAGGTTATCGACCTGCTGGAACCGTATTCCAAGGGCGGTAAAACCGGACTTTTCGGTGGTGCCGGTGTTGGCAAGACCGTCCTGATCATGGAACTGATTCATAACGTCGCAATGGAGCATGGTGGTTATTCCGTCTTCGGCGGCGTTGGTGAACGTACCCGTGAAGGGAATGACCTGTACTTCGAGATGAAGGATTCGGGCGTGCTGTCAAAGACGGCACTTGTGTACGGTCAGATGACCGAACCCCCGGGTGCGCGCCTTCGTGTGGGTTTGTCCGCATTGACCGTTGCAGAATATTTCCGTGATGTCCAGAACCAGGACGTACTGCTGTTTATCGACAATATCTTCCGCTTCACCCAGGCGGGTTCCGAGGTGTCCGCACTACTGGGCCGGATGCCGTCTGCAGTGGGTTACCAGCCCACACTCGCCACTGAAATGGGTGAACTGCAGGAGCGGATTACGTCCACCAAGGATGGTTCAATCACTTCTGTCCAGGCGATTTATGTACCGGCGGATGACTATACCGATCCGGCACCGGCTACCACGTTTGCGCACCTGGACGCCACAACGAACCTGTCCCGTCAAATTTCAGAGTTGGGCATTTATCCGGCAGTCGACCCGCTGGCCTCAACGTCCCGGATTCTGGATCCGGCCGTTCTGGGACAAGAACACTACCAGGTGGCCCGTTCCGTTCAGCAGATTCTTCAGCGCTATAAAGATCTGCAGGACATTATTGCGATTCTCGGTATTGATGAGTTGTCCGAGGAAGACAGAATCACCGTGACAAGGGCACGTAAAATCCAGCGGTTCCTGTCTCAGCCGTTCCATGTTGCAGAGCAGTTTACCGGTATTCCGGGCAAGTATGTAAAACTGGAAGATACCATCCGGAGCTTCAAGGAACTGGTGGACGGTAAACATGATGATCTGCCGGAGCAGGCATTCTATATGGTTGGCACCATTGAAGAGGCGATTGAAAGAGCTGAGCAGATTGCCAAGGGGTAGTGCATGAGCAATGAGATTACGTTCAGCCTGGTGACACCGGTTCGTCAGGTTGTGGAAGAAACGGTCACGCAGGTCACGCTTCCCGCAGTGGAAGGTGAAATGCAGGCATTGCCTGAACATACCCCTTATGTGGCAAAATTGACGATCGGTGTACTGACGTACTCCACGGGTTCGGGCGTACCACACGAACTGGCGGTGACCGGTGGCTTTGCGGAGGTTCTGCCTGACCGGGTTACGGTTATGGTCAGAGCAGCGGAGTTGCCCCATGAAATCGACCCGGAACGGGCGCGTGAAGCCCGTTTACGCGCAGAAAAGCGCCTGCTGCATCCGGAATCCGATACGGACATAGACCGGGCCAGCGCCGCGCTTGCCCGGGCGCTGACACGGCTTCGTGTTGCCGGACGTTCCTGAAACCACAGTTGACAGACTGGAAGGTCTTGACCTTTCGGTTGTTCAGCCGGCAAGGGGCTACCGTTTCGCGGTGGATGCTCTTCTGCTGGCTTTTTTTGCGTCCCGTTTTGATCCGTTCTCGTTTGTAGATGCAGGAGCGGGCTGTGGGATCTGTTCCCTGGCGCTGATGCGACACAGCAGCCGCTCCCGACAGGCGACGTTGTTTGAGATTCAATCCGAACTGGCGGTGTGTGCCAGGCAAAACCTGTATCGAAATGCACCCCGTAATGTCACCTGGTCGGTCCGGACCGAAGATGTCCGCTACGCGATGATTGGCGACCCGGTGGACCTCGTACTCTCGAATCCGCCTTACAGGAGTCCTGCGGAGGGTCGTGTTTCGCCTGTTGCCCAGCGGGCGCTTGCAAGGCATGGCTTCCGTCTGTCTCCAGCCGACATGACGATGGCCGCTTCCGGTCTGCTGAAACCGGACGGGGTTGCATGTATCATTGTTCCTCCGGGAGTCGCGAAAGGCTGGAGAGATTCGTTTCGGACCCATGGATTTTCACTTCTTGTCCGCTGTCCGGTGTTTTCGAAGAAGGGCGGTCCGGAAGTTCTGACATTGATGGCTTTCGGTCGGTCCGTCAGGGAGGTGGCAACAGAGCCGCTAGTCCTTCGCGACACAACGGGGAATTACACCCCAACTGCCCGTTTCATTATGGGCATAGTCTGATAGAATACGGCCATGGGATTCTTGAAGGGAACACTGGCGCTGAAACGCTTTTTCATAGAAGACATCAGCTCCTTGACGGGGGACAAAGATGCAGTTGTGAAACAGGTGCAGGCGTATGGTTTCCGTTCCATTGAGGATGCTGCTGTGGAAGAGTCGGTCGGGTGGGTTCCACCGCTTCGTCAATTTGACAGCGAGTTCGTGTACGAAGACGTTTTCATGGATTCCCATGTGTTTCTGAACATG
>DAINNF010000078.1:0-12538 GCA_036736005.1 Acidobacteriota bacterium | reverse complement strand
GGCTGGAACAGATCGTCGACCGGCTCCAATCCGTGAACCAGTATGTGGCAACAGTATCCAATGCGACGGATGAACATGCGGAAGGATCGTCACAGATCACGAGAGCCACTCAGCAGATCAGCACCATGACCGAGGAAATCGCCTCCCTGATGGCTCGACAGAACGACATTGTACAGGGAGTCAGTGGGAAAACCGTTTATGTGGGTCAACTGGTGGACACCATGAAGGACCTGGTGGGAACACAAACCGGAAAGACCCACCGTCTGCTCGATCAGATGAAGAATATCGGGCATGAAACCCGGCGCGTGCTGAATCAGTCCGAAGAACTGGAGTTGAACAACCGGAAAATTCTGAACGCGATCCGGAATATCCGCGATATTACGGACGGAAATTACCGCAATACATCAATCCTGTCGCGGTCCGCGGTTTCACTGGACAAGTATGCCTGGCACCTGTCAACCCGGCTGAAGACCTTCCAGCTTCCTGAACCGCAGCACGGTGGAACGCTCAGACTGGCAGGTCTGCCCCTCGCCCATCATTCGCTGGATCCGCTCCTGGGGACAACCGTTCAGGAGACTCAGATTCTGTCGCTGGTACACGCCGGACTGGTCAAATATGACCCCATGTTCAACCTGATTCCGGACGTGGCACAGAGTTGGGAAGTTTCCCAGGACGGGCGACGATATACCTTCCATCTCCGTCCCAACGTGGTGTTTCACAACGGTCAGGAATTAACCGCATCCGATGTTGTCGCGTCCATGCAGCGCCTCCTCGACCCGGCATTCAAGTGTCCGATTGCCGGCCAGTTTTCCTCCATTGCGGGAGCAGATGAGTTCCGTTCCGGTGAGTCACGGGAGCTTGCAGGTGTCCGCGCTGTTGATGAACTGACGATCACCTTTGAACTGAAGCAGCCGCTGGTGTTCTTCGCCGACATGCTGGCATTGAGCCAGGCTGCCATTGTCCCCCAGACCGAGTATCTGAAAGGTTCGGAAACACCCTTTTCCCAAATTGGTTGCGGCCCCTTCAGGGTTGCCCGGTTCGAACCTGGGAAACAACTGGTAGTCCGCCGCCACGATGCATACCATAGAGGGGATCGGCCATACCTCTCCAAGATCATTGTCGAACTGGAAGAAACCGCGTCCAGGTTTGATGACCTTGCGGAAGGCCGTCTGGATCTTCTCTCCGTCAGCGAACCCGGTGACCTTGCTGTGGTGGAGTCCCGTCCGGAACTGCAGGAAAACACCATTACGGCAACACAACTGTCCACATTCTTCATATCCATCAACTGCAACCGGGAACCTTTCAACCAACCGGTATTCCGGCGGGCACTGTCCATGACAATTGACCGGGAACGGATCTGCCGCACTTTCCCGCTCCAGCTGGCGGAGCCGGCATGGTGTGTTCTCCCGCCGGGACTGCTGGGTCACAATCCGGGCAGCTTCCGGGTCGACCATGACCCCGACAAAGCGAAATGGTTGCTCCAGCAGAATGGCTTTGATTTCGAAACCGAAGTTGAACTGACGTTTGCAAAGACCGGTGATGAACTGCCATCGGATATCGCCGTCATTGCAGAGAACTTCTCCGATATCGGCTTAAGCGTAAAACTGAATGGGCTGAGCCCCCATTGGCCTTATATTGAGGCATGGAAACATATGATGTTCCGGGTGGGTTGGATTGCAGACTATCCCGACTCGGACAGTTTCATCTACAACGTATTCCACAGCAGCGCAGGCGACACCCTGTTCATGGGCTTTTCCAATGAAGAGGTGGATGAACTCAGTGAGAAAGCCCGGTATACCATGGATCCACGACAACGTCTGGCGTTTTACGAACGGGTGGAACGGATCGTGGCTGAAGAATCCCCATTGATTCCCCTCTATCACAAGAAGGAAGCTATCGTGAAAAGCCCGCGTCTGGGCCGGATTCTTCTGAAGGGCTTTGCCCCCTTCATGGACGCAGAAGACCTCTGGTTCCACCGAATGTAGTCATACAAGAAAGACCCGCTATGCGGCGGGTCCTGATTTCACAATAATTCAAGGGACACTTATTCAGATATGAACTGGTCCCGATAATGTGCAGGTGTCAGCTTCTCTCCCGTGGCCCGTTCAATCATCTCGTTCCATGGATACCGTGCGCCCGGCGCGAATACCTTTTCTTTCAGAAATTTACCAACCTCCGGATGATCGGCCAATGCCACCTGCCGCACATCCTCTGACCCGATAATCCCTGCCAGATGCGCCTGCAACTGAGACGCCAGCAGCTCACCGAGCATATAGTTGTGGTAGTAAACCGGGTATGCGGAGATATGAATCTTGGATGCCCAGTCCGGATTGTCGCGCCCTTCCGGACGCTTCAGAAGCTGGTATTTTTCCTTCAGATCCCACCACAGCTTATTAAATGCTTCCACACCCCGATCGGGATCTTCATACAGGGCCTTTTCAAACCGCATCATGACCTGGCACCAGCGGGAAAATACCAGTTGCTGAAACTTGGTGCTCTTGTACAGTTCCGATCCCACCTTCTCAGCTTCGGCAGGATCAACGCCGCAGTATTCAACCAGGAACTGCGGATTCTTGGCCTGACGGCCGAACAGCATCGCAATCGCTTCCGTCGTAAAGGAATGGGCGGGTTCACGAAGCGCAAATGGTAATTCATCACCCAGATACTTGTCGTACACCGCATGACCCAACTCATGAAGCATGGTGTCCATCCATTCGGCGTTCGGTTTCACGTTGCACAGCACCCGGACGTCACCGGAACGGTCGATGTGGGTGCAGAAGGCATGCTGCATCTTGCCTTCCTGCTCGTACAGACTGCTGCGTTCGAGGATATCGGTTACATCCAGTCCGATTGACCCATAGAACCGGCTGGCAATATCCACAATATCCTGATCCGCATAGTATCGGTCCAGATCCACCGTGCTCAGTGAAATTCCTTCCTGGAAGAACGGATCTTCATAATGCCAGGGGCGCAACTCTTCGGGAGTCAGTCCGAATTTTTTCGCCTGGATCTGGTCAATCTCCTGTTTCACCGTCGCGTACTCATCCCGGATCATCACATCCAGTTCATCGAACAGACTGACCAGTGTTTCCGGATCCATTTCACTGATCTTGAGTGACATCTCAAAATAGTTGGCATAACCCAGCGAACGGGCCAGCTGATTCCGGAGCCGGGCCAGCTCAATCACGTCTTCCGCCACCTGGTTCCCGATCTGCTTTGTCGCCTCCCAGGCCTTCCGACGTTTATCCATGTCCTTTGTTTCCGTTTTCAGAATCGTCTTCAACTGGTTGTCACTCATCCTGGTACCGTCCAGCTCTGCACGGAACGTATTGAACCGCTGCTCCACCTCGGCCTGCTTATCAATAATCTGCTTCAGCAGGGCCTCGTCTCCCTGGTTGGCTTCGTAGGCATGCAGCACCTCTTCCAGTTCCCGTCGCAATTCAGAATCCTTGATGTCGCCGGACAACCAGGACTTCACCTTCTGATAAGCTGCTTTGTTCGAATGGTAACGGGTCAACTCCAGGTCGGCTGCCGCAACTTCTTTGTACTTTGCTTCATCTCCGGTGATGGAAGCATCCCAGTATGCCTTGTTCATCCGTGTTTCCAGCGGTTTTACCGTCGCTTCATATTCGGATAAAAAAGTCCTCATGTCCGCCTCCCGGTTACCGGTCCCACAGCCGGTCAGCATCAGTCCGCACATTGCAACGATGAGCGCGCGTTTCATATTTCCTCGCTTTCCGTGCAGCCGTTCGCAAGGACCGGCCGCGCCTGATCTCAAACTTCCGAATATCAATTATCTCTATTTGTCCTGATGTCTTAATCGTTTGAACCGGGTACCGTCACGGGTATCTTCCAGCACGATACCCATTCCCGTCAACTGGTCACGAATTTCATCCGCCCGCTGAAAATTCCGATTCTGCCTGGCAGCATTCCGTTCTTCGATCAGTGCTTGAATTTCATCGTCCGCCAGTTCCGGATCCAGTGAAAAACAGCCGATCACGTCGTTGATCTCATGAAGAAATTCCAGAACGGCGTCCTTATCGGTCTGAGGCACCTGAGAATCCGGATAACGGGTATTGACTTCACGGATGAACTCAAACACAGCCCCCAACGCACCGGAGACATTCAGATCATCATCCATTGCCGCTATGAAGCGGGTCCGGGTCCGTTCAATTATTCCGGCAATCTCCCCGTCTGTAACTCCCTCATTGGCAGTCTGGGCAACCGCATTGGCAAAGCCCTCTACCCGTTCAATGGCTTTTGCCGCGTTTTCCAGCGATTCAAAGGTAAAGTTCAATTGTTTCCGGTAATGTGCACCGATCAGCGTGTACCGGATCGCCATCGGATCGTAGCCCATTTCCAGCAGTTGGCGGAGCGTGTAGAAATTGCCGAGCGACTTGCTCATCTTCTTTCCTTCCACCACCAGGTATTTGCAATGGACCCAGTACCGGACGAAGGGCTTTCCGGTGGCGGCTTCACTCTGGGCGATCTCGTTCTCGTGATGCGGAAATATCAAATCTTCACCGCCGGCGTGGATATCAATGGTATCACCCAGGTACTTCATGGACATGACGGAGCACTCCAGATGCCAGCCGGGACGGCCTTTTCCAAACGGACTGTCCCAGTAATGCTCCCCCTCTTTGCGGGCCTTCCAGAGAACGAAATCCCGAACATCTTCCTTGTCATATTCATCCGCATCCACACTGACACCGGACTTGATCTCCCTCCGGTCCAGGCCGGAGAGTTTGCCGTAGTCGGGTAGACTGGATATATCGAAATAGACCGAACCATCCTTTTCATAGGCATGGCCACGGTCGATCAGCCGTTGAATCAGTTCAATCATCTCTTCGATGGTGCGGGTTGCCCTGGGGTACTCTTCCACTGCCTGGAGATTCAGTGTCCGGCAATCCTCCATGAACGCCTCAATGTAGGGTTCCGTTACCGCATCAATGGAGGTGTTATTCTCACCGGCCTTCCGGATGATCTTGTCGTCCACGTCTGTCAGGTTCATAACCTGGCGGACATCGAATCCACGATACAGCAGATAACGACGTAACAGATCTTCAAAGCAGAATGTTCTGAAATTTCCGATATGGGCAAAATCATACACCGTCGGACCGCAGGTATATATGGTCACGGTGTTGTCGTCAATGGTCTGAAAAGGCTCCACTTTCCGCGTGAGTGTGTTGTACAGCTGCATGATCCTCTCCCTGCTGGTTTTCCGGCCTAGTATAGCACAGGCCGGGGGTGCGGATTCATGTGTTCCGGACGGTCGTACTCAACTGCCGCTGTCCATGGAATCACACCTGAAGTTCACGGTTTCCTGTGATAGAATCCCAGCATTGATCTTGATTTTTTCTGGAGGAGACCGGGTTCATGACTAACAAGCGAAGTAAATTCCCAGGCCTGTTCTGGGTCGTCATTATGTTCGAATTTTTCGAACGTGGCTCATATTACGGCATGATGAGTGTGCTGTCGGTATATTTTACCGACGTGCTGATGTTTGAAAAAGAAGCGGTCGGCATTATCAAAAGCACCATTCAGCCACTCCTGTATTTCCTGCCCATCATCACCGGTGCACTGGCAGACCGCTTTGGATACCGCCGCACGCTGATGGTGGCCTTTTCATTCCTGGGACTGGGTTACTTCTTCACGGCCCAGGTAACCGATTATGGTCTGATCTTTTTGGCCCTGGTGATCATGGGTATCGGCGCCGGCACCTTCAAACCGGTCATTTCTGGCTCCATAGCCCGACTCACGGACAAGAGCAACGGCGCGGTTGCATTCGGCATTTTCTACTGGACCATCAACCTGGGTGCCTTCCTGTTCCCCTTGCTGCTCGTCCCGTTCCTGAAGAACAACATCGGTTGGCAGTGGGTATTCTATGCATCCGCACTGGGTACCGGTTCCATGCTGATCCCCACGATCTTTGCGTTCAAGGAGCCGCCCCTGCCGGACACCGCGCAGAAGAAAGAAACCAACCTCCAGGACACCGTCGCCCACTCCTTTGAAATCATTTACAGCCCCATTGTGATGGTTTACCGGGCGATACGGGCCGCAAGACCAATCGTCCCGGCATTGTTCATGATCGTGACCCTGGCCCTGCTCATTGCGGGCGGACTGAACTATATGCGGGGGAACCAGTTGGGACTCTCGATGTCCAGTGAACCGGTTCAGACCGAAAGTGGAACGGTATATATCACCGTCAATCGGGATATGACCCGTCCGGAACCATTCGAAACAAATGACCTGGGTGTCACCGTCTTCCAACCGGAAACCCGGGAACTGGCGAACCAGATCGTGGAAGCCGTACCCTCCCTGACAGCACAGCAGGTTGAAAATGCAATTGAAGCCGCAAAAGAACCCACCATTCTGACATTCCGCAGGGGCTCGGCTCCCGGTGTGTCCATTGAAACAACCTCGGCCAGAACCATGGATATTTTCGTCGGTCCGGACGTCAATCCGGACCTGGCCGTTCAGAAACTGAAGCAGAAGACGCTGGTGGTCCCCTTTTCCGATTCCAAACTGAAACAGTTTCTGAAAGATGCCCGCAACCGCCCATTTCCCCTGCTCTTCGCAGGATTGTTGTTGCTGACGGCATTGCTCATCCTGTTCGTGAAGGAAAAACTCAAGGGACGGATCATTTCGACGACGTTCCTGCTGGCCATCGCGGCTGTCTGCTTCCTGCTGCCCGATCTGACACTCTTTGCCAGAATACTGAGCTTTGCGATATTTCTGACAGTACTCTCCCTGTTTACCATTGAGACCGCCGAGACAGACCGGTTCCGGGACCATTTCAAGTTCCTTCTGCTGATTTTTATCTATTCGGGTTTCTGGGTGCTGTATTTCCAGATGTTTGACTCGGTTCTGTGGTACGTGAAGGCATATGTGAACACAGCCCCGCTGAACCACGCAGTCAACAGCATACTGGGTTTCCTGGGCATCAATATCAACTGGTATTTTGATGTGGAACACGTAACCGTGATCAATGCACTCACGATCATTGCCCTGCAGTTGTTCGTCACCTCCATTGTGAAGGAGAAGGATGCACTGAAAACCATGATCGCCGGCATCCTGCTGGGAACCATCGGAATGGCCATCCTGGCTATCTCTACCGGTATCTGGGTATTCCTGCTGGGGATTATCATCTTCTCTATCGGAGAAATGTCCGCTCATCCGAAGTTCATTTCCTATGTCGGGGAGATCGCCCCGAAGGAACGGGTCGCCATGTACATGGGTTACCTGTTCCTGTACGGCGTTATCGGCAGTTCCATCGGTGGTGTATTGGGGGCCAACCTGTATGTTCACTTCGTGGATCACCTTCATCAGCCCCGCCTGCTCTGGCTGGTATTCTCCATGATTGGTGTGGTCACCATACTGGGCATCATGATCTACAACAAGGTCTTCTCCGACAGCAAAACCGAGGCTGAATGATCTGTGCTACAATCCCCTTGACGAGGTGACGGAGGAGGTCGGAATGGCAAGTATCAATTATCTGGAAGCAAAGATCCTGATTGTGGAAGACGATGACAATCTGCGCAAGACACTGATGAAGATCCTGATCCGGGAAGGGTTCTGCGTCGCATCCGTGAGCAATGGACAGGAAGCAATCGAACTGCTGGAAATCCAGGAATTCGACATCATTATCACCGATTACAAGATGCCCGTACTGGGTGGCGAAGAGTGGGTACGGAAACTGAATGAACTCCAGGGTAAGAACAAGATCCTGCTGCTTTCCGCCTTCCTGGAAGAAGCCAAAGTAGTGGAAGAAGAAGTCGGCGACAAGATTTCGAAGCCGTTCAAGAGAAAAGAACTGGTGAAAAAAATCTTTGCCCTTCTGAAAAAGAACGACTTCCAGGGACGATGAATTCGTCCCGCCGGAATGCCGGCGGAGCAACTTATGACGTTCATCAATCTGATTCTGACGTTCGATAACAGAGACTGGCTGGCGTCGGTCTCTGATTTTTTTATGGGTGCCGGCGCACTTTCCGTGGAAATCCGTGAAAAGACACCGACCCTTACAGCAATGGTACGGAACAGGAATCAGGCCGATGAACTCCTGGATCGGTTCAGAACGTTTGCCGACATGATGGGATTCACTGAACCGGCTGTGGATTTTCAGACCGTTACAGATACCGACTGGATCGCCGCGTTCCGGTCTCATTTTGCTTCATTTCAAATGACGCCCGACTTGTACATTGTGCCGGAATGGGAAGCCGGAGAAGAACACAGAAATGATCCCGGAACCATCGTAGTGGACCCGGGACAGGCATTCGGTACCGGTCTGCATCCCACGACCGCCCTCGCTGCCCAGTTTCTGGTGGAAGCGGTCAGGGCATCCGGTTCACCCAGTCTTCTCGATGTGGGCTGCGGGAGCGGCATCCTCTCGGTGGCAGCCGCCAAGAACGGTGCTGAAGAGATTACGGCCTTTGATGTCGATCCATTATGCAGCTATGCTGTTCAACGTCACGTTCAACTGAACAACCTCCCCTTCGAGACGATGCGGATGTTTGTGGGAACCCATCAGTCTTTGAAACTTGATAAACCCGTGGATTTGATGGTCATCAATATCATTGAATCGGTTATCCGGTCCATTTTGCCCGACATCAAGCACCTGGTTGGTGGCTCCCTTGTCCTCAGCGGAATTCTGCAGGAGGATGCCCCGGCATTTGTATCCTGGCTGCAGGAGTCGCGTTTCAAAACAACCAGGCATACGGTCCGAGATGAATGGGCCGCATTCCAGTGTGAACCGGTCTGATGCAGATTCGAAGATTATTCGTAAATGAACTCGCACCGGAACTCACCCTGAGCAGGGATGAGCATCATTATGCAACACGTGTTCTCCGTCTGAAGAGTGGTCAGATGGTCGAACTGATCAGCCCGACAGGGTGTGCCCCGGGGGAAATCGTATCCATTGACACAGAAACACGAATTCGGGTGCTGGGCGAACCGGAAATGAAGAACGAATCTGCGCTGCCTGTCACACTCTACCAGGGAATGCCCGACCATGTGGACAAGCTGGAACTGGTGGTTCAGAAAGCCGTTGAACTGGGAGTTTCGACAATCGTGCCCTTCCTTTCCAGATATACCGATTCCAAGTATCAAAAGATGGACCTGAAGCGGAAAATGGACCGGATACGGAAAATTGGACGGGAGGCAGTTCGCCAATGCAGACGAAGCGTCGTTCCGGATATTCTGGACCCGCAGTCCCTGCACGAACTGAAACACCGACTGATGGAGCATGACCTGACATTTGTTTTTTACGAAAGACCGGTGAGAGAGAAACCCCTGACACCGCCGGATCCCCGCAATACGGGAATCCTGATCGGACCGGAAGGCGGGTTTGCGGATCACGAAGTGGATCAGCTGTTGTCATGGAATATCATTCCCGTCCACCTTCCGGGACCGACCCTTCGAACCGAGACCGCGGCTCTTGCCGCCATAACCCTGATTATGTCGCGCTACGGTACCTACAGGAACATGCCATGAGTCTGAAGGTATGGTCCAGAAGCAGAATGCTTTCTCTGCGTGTACCCATTGCACCGCTTTTTGCAACGGGCAGCGCCGTCATCATTCTGAGAATGTTGCTGGAGGACCTGCTGGAAGTTCCTCATCAGTTGAACCCCGGCCTGACCTTCTATGAAAATGTGGTGGACCTGACTCACGTGTTTCTGTGCTGGTGGCTGGTCGTCCTGTCCGTGGCCGTACTGATGGCCGCAATCTTCAGGCACCCCTTCCGGCAGGTCCTGTCAGCCATGGTTCTGGGACTGCCTCTGATCCTGATCGTCCCGCTCTTTGACAGCCTCCTTTCCGGTGGTGCCGGGTATGTAATCCGCTATCAGTATGACCTGAACCGGATTGGGACCGTGTTTGTAAATCTCATGAATCCATTGAAACCCATCGCGGGCATCACACCGGGTATCCGGCTGGAAATTGCATTGGTGCTGGCCGGTATTGCCGCTTACGGAAGACTGGTTCTGCGCACATCCTGGTTCAGAACCGTTGCCGCCGTACTTTCGATGATGGTGTTGATCGTGGTATGGGGTTTCCTCCCTGCGTTCTATCTGGCCGTATTCGGTACCGATGTATTTCTGCCGGAACAAGCCATTGCAATGACACACAGCCGAATGCTGGTCGTCCCGTTTCTGCTGGTGATGCTGGGATTGGGGATCCAACTGATACGGGAAAACCGGAGAAATGCTGTGCTGCTGAAAACCATGCTGTATCCCTCCCGTCTTCTGGCGTATGGCAGTGCTTATATTGCAGGATATACGCTCACCCGTATTCAGATGCAGACAGAAATCCTGCTCTCTCCCATTATGGAAGTCCTTCGGGTGGCTTCCGGTCTGATCGGCGTCTGGCTGCTGTTCCTGTCGGCCAAGTTCAAAAATGACGTCACGGACCTTCCGGCAGACCGGATTTCAACACCGGAACGGCCGTTGGTTACGGGTGAGTTGTCCATCGAATTTGTCAGTCAGACAGCCGGCATCCTCTGGATTGCATCGCTGTTGTTCATGATCCCTGTCATGCCCAATATCCTGTTGTTCTGGCTCTCATTCGCCTCTATCGCTCATCTGTATGTTTCCCGTCATCTCAACATCCGCCGTGTCTATCCTCTCGGACAGGCCGCCATTGCAGTCCTGGTACTGACGCTGGTACTGGCGGGTGCGGAAACAGCCGGTGAGAATATGTCCGCAACAATTCTCCTCAACCATACCCCTCTGATGGTGGCGATTTTCTGCCTTGCCTTTCTCCTTGCCAATCTCAAGGATTTCCGCGATATGGACGGTGACCGGATCGCCGGTTATGCATCCCTGCCCCAACTGGTTCCGGACTGGGCCGTTTCCGCACGGATTCTGAGCGTTCTCATTGCACTGGTCATCCTGGTCATGGCCATGCTCACGGGCATGCCGCTGGTTCCGGTTGTTCTGCTGCTGGTTCCCTACGTGGGTCTATCCATCTGGATACTTCGGGGTGAGCCGGATGTGCGCCATCTGGATCGTCTGATCCTCAGTGCACTGGCGTTGATTCTTGCGTGTCTGGCTGTCTTTGTAATTGCCAACATCATCTAGACGACTAATCGCCGCCGCATTCGGACTGTAGCTGATCATACCGGGCCTGCCAGTCGGCCTGAAAATCGTCAAGATTCAATTGGGCTTCATCAAGCCGGTCCTGAGCAGCCTGACGGACCTCAGGAGGGTGAACATATGTCATTGACCAGTATCCGCCCCAGCGTCCTCTGCTCCGATAAGTACGTCGTGTCTCCATCGCATCATCATAAGCCGCCTGTGCAGAATTCAGCGCAGCATTCAGACGATTCATCTCTGCTCCGTATTCCTGTTGCATGGCCGCCAACCGCTCGGCACAGTCATTGTCATCATCACTGTCGCCGGGATCTGACGGTTCGCCCGGTTTTTCAATGGTTTCAAAGTCGGACCCCCCACCGGGATCCATATCCTCAGTACCGGACTCATCCTCAAAGACAGAATTCAAAACACCAAATTGATTTTCGGCACCTTTCCAGAGCTGCTTGATTTCCACACCGAAGTTTCTGACCACCAGTATGCAACTGATTCCAATCACCAACAAGATCAACAGGTATTCGGTTGTGGAAACGCCCCTTCTTCTCTTGATACCGCCCCCCTGCACAAAAAAACAGAGGGAAGCGTCGCCTCCCTCTGCTCGATATGCTCACTCAAAAATAACGAAATCCATTACCGGACAATGTCTCCGGTCTGGAATCCGCTTCCGCTGACCACGTTGGCGATCGAGAATTTTTCTTCAACGGAAGCCACTTCAATGGTTCCGATTTTTTTCTCGGTTGCACCCAGTTCCTCACCGGTATCCGGGTCAATCAGCACGTCACCTTTTCGATAAACCGTATACGTTTCCCCGACACTGACGCCGTTGCGTTCACCCAGATTGATGAATACCTGGGAACCGGTAACTTTGATGATCGCCCCTTCTTCTTTTGTCATGGCCGGCGGCGTAATCTTCAGATCTGCAACCTTGGTTGCCATTTTTGTTGCCATCTGGTCCACGATGGGTTCAAAAATGTCGTTCACCATGGTCTGGTCAAAGTCCGTACCACCACCGATACTGGCGATCCGGAGGTTCTTGAACTTCTTTTCACCTTCACCCTTGTCCACATACACGATCTCGCCGGTATCCGTGCGGATCAGCCGGATGTCGAGGCGTCCTTCCAACTTCTGGCTCTTATACTTGAACCCGACTTTGAAAAACGCATCAAAACTCTTTCCTTTGTATGCAAACTGGGTCACGCGTCCGGTTAGCAGGTATTGAACACCCAGCAGTTTACCCACCTGGACCGCTGTTTCCGGCGTAATATTCCCGGACAGTCCCAGGTTCTGCTCCTTCATAACGGCTTCCAGCCGCTCCCGTTCAAAGACCCGGAATGATCCCTTTGACACCATCGCGGTGGTAAACAGATCAACCAGTGCGGAAGAGATTTCCCGTTTGTACGGACGAAATCCCGACCACAGTCCGGCGCCATCCACCGGGAACTCGATGATCGCTA
>DAINNF010000077.1:0-12753 GCA_036736005.1 Acidobacteriota bacterium | reverse complement strand
TTAAGATTGCCGCACAAAACTGCCACTTCAACGAGAAGGGTGCTTTTACCGGTGCAGACCGGTCCCGGAAGGGACTCTTTGAAATGGCGGACGGAGGCACATTGTTTCTGGACGAAATCGGTGACATGCCATTTCCGATGCAGTCCAAGTTGTTGCGCGTGTTGCAGGAATTTACCTTCCGGCGCGTTGGCGGCCAGCAGGACCGGCAGGTGGATGTTCGGGTTATTACGGCAACCAACCGGGACCTGCAACAGGAAATCCAGCACAAGCGGTTTCGTGAGGATCTGTATTTCCGTATCAATGTATTTCATATTGACCTGCCTCCTCTCAGGGAACGGCGGGAGGATATTCCCATACTGGCGGATCATTTCATGCGAAAAGTGGCGGAAAAAATGGGACGTCCGGTACCGGTAATGGATCGGGAAGCCATGATGTCTCTGGAACGCTTCCATTGGCCCGGTAATGTGCGGGAATTGGAGAATGTGGTGGAGCGAACACTGGCTTTTGAGCCGGCCGACCGGATTCCAGCGGACAGCCTGCCGGAATACATTCGCCTGTCCAAATCGGCTGAGGTTATGGCCAGTTTACGGGAAGAGGGAGTTGATCTGGAGCTGGAACTGAGGCGGATCCGGTACCAGTATATGTGTCAGGCATTGAAGAAATGTGACGGTGTGATGCAGGATGCCGCCCGTTTGCTGGGAATCTCCTTTCGGTCTTTTCGATATTATTATCACAAGCACGCAGATGAATTCGGTTCTGAAAACTGAGCCGGCGTGAGAGCATTTGAAGCGCGGTGGCCGGTTACGCTATAATACAGTGTTTCGCTTAGAGGAAGGATATGGAAGACGATATTCGACAGGATGTAACGGACAAAGAGATGAGAGAAACCCGGGAGCCCGAACAGGGTCGAAAGGGTAAGCTGCCGGCATACCTCCGATATTGGGGCCTGGATCGGTATCCGTTTGCCCTGGCACCGGATCCTTCCATGATCTATATGAGCAAACAACACCAGGAGTGCCTGGTTCGACTCAAGTTTGCGGTCGTGTCCGGTAAAGGTGGTGCATTGCTGATTTCGGAAAATGCCGGAGACGGGAAGACAACCCTTCTGAACAAGTTCATGCAGACGATTGAAGAAGATGTGGGTACAGATGTCCGGATTGCCTTCCTGGATCATCCGACCCTCTCCGTAAATGAGATGCTGGGGGAAATTGCCCGCCAATTCGGCGTGGATGACTTTAATGTCAATGACAAGATCAGCATCCTCAACAATATGCGTCAGCGATTGATTGAATTGAACAACAGTGATGTCAAGTGTATTGTCGTGATTGATGAAGGACAGATGCTGGCCCATAACCCGGAAATGCTGCAGGAGTTGCGGATTCTGATGAACCTGGTCCAGCATGGCCGTTTTCTATTGAGTTTCATCCTGTCCGGTCAGAAGCCTTTGGAACCTGCAATCCGGAACATGCCGGAATTCTGGCAGCGGTTGCCGGTTCGTTTCTTTCTACGGAATCTGGATTATGGAGACACCAAGCGTCTGATCCAGCATCGGATTCAGTTGTCCGGCGGGGAATCGAGCCGGATCTTCTCGGATACGGCGACGAAGGGGATCTATAATTTTTCGGAAGGTTGTCCGCGGGTCATTCTGTCGGTTGCGGACCTGGCCCTTGTGATCGGTCACTCCATGCATTCCAAGCGGATCGATTTTGCGGAAGTGTCCGAAGCCTGTGGCGACATGAATAAAGGTGGAGAAAGCTACCATTACTTCAACTACCTCAATGACGACCGCATTGATGAAATGGCGGATAAACGACGAAAATGCCCGTTTTGTGAATCATTGGTGGACGAAAACCTGCTGTACTGTCCCAACTGTAATTTCCTGATTGATCCCAAGAGCAGTCCGGCAACCATCGAGTGCATTCATTGCGGTGTTCTGAACAAACCGGGATCCACACTGTGTTCATTCTGTGGCAAAATACTGATGATCGAATGTCCGTTCTGCGGCGGGCACAATCCGCCTGCCAGAAAAGCGTGCGGTGCCTGCGGATACATGCTGGGCAGTCAGAAGGCCGGTCCGGACCCGCTGAATGAACTGAAGAATGCGCTTCATCAGGGTGAACTTGCGGGGTTTGATTCGGTTGACGACGTTCGGGACATGTTTGTAAAGGAAGAACCACTGCTGTGCATTCATGCACGGCGTTCCGGTTTGCGCATGCTGCCGGCCGTTTCGGTGTTTTATAACGGCAGTCGTACCCGGCGTTTTTCCGGAAAATTCACGGTAACGGACAAGGGGCTTTCGTTGGTTGGCAAACAGCATTCGTTCTATGCCTCTTTTTCCGATACCCGTAAGGTAGAGCGGACCATCGATCGCAGTTCACGTCTTCTGGTTACATTCCAGGAACGGGACGAGCAGGCGGTTTTTGATCTGCCGCTGAGTTCGAGCGCGAAATCACAACTGACACTGGCATTGAATCGTTATGTGATGCAACTTCAGGAGGAGAGAGAATGAAGTACGTCTATTATTTTTCTGAGCGAGGGGCGGAAGGCAACGCTTCCATGAAGAATCTGCTGGGGGGCAAGGGTGCCAACCTGGCCGAAATGTGCAGCATCGGCGTTCCGGTGCCCCCGGGATTTACCATATCCACTGAGTCATGTGTATACGCCAGGGAGCATGATGGCAACTGGCCGGAAGGGCTCTGGGAACAGGTTCTGGAGAATCTGGGAAAACTGGAATCTGAGCTGGGCAAGACGTTTGGCGATACTGCAAACCCGCTTCTGGTTTCCGTACGATCCGGTGCCCGGGTATCCATGCCCGGTATGATGGACACGGTACTCAATCTGGGGCTGACCGATGAAGCGGTAGAGGGACTCGCAGCGGCATCCGGTTCCCGTAGATTTGCGTTTGATTCCTACCGCCGCTTTATCCAGATGTTCGGCAACGTGGTGATGGGGATTGATGGCGAACACTTCGAGCATCGCCTGGAACGGATGAAGAAAGAAAAGGGCGTGGAACAGGACACCCAGCTGACCGCTGAAGACCTGGAACAACTGGTAGCAGATTTCGAAGCGATTTACAGAGAGAATACCGGTGAACCCTTTCCCCAGGATCCCAGGGAGCAACTGAAGAAAGCAATCGATGCCGTATTCCGTTCCTGGGACAATCCGCGTGCCATCACCTATCGCCGGTTGAACAAAATTCCGGCGGACTGGGGTACGGCGGTCAATGTTCAATCGATGGTATTCGGTAACATGGGAGATGATTGCGCGACCGGTGTTGCATTCACCCGCGATCCTTCCACCGGTGAAAAGCGCTTCTTCGGTGAGTTCCTGGTAAATGCTCAGGGCGAGGACGTGGTGGCCGGCATCCGGACCCCCCATCCGATTTCCAAGGCAAATGCCGGGGACAGCGGGCTCACCTCCATGGAAGAGGAAATGCCGGACCTTTACAAGCAGCTGGTTGAAATCTACCAGAAACTGGAATCCCACTACCGGGATATGCAGGACCTTGAGTTCACCGTCGAAAAGGGGCGTCTTTTCCTGTTGCAGACGAGAAATGGAAAGCGGACCGGTTTTGCATCCATCCGGATTGCGACGGACATGGTGGAAGAAGGATTGATATCGGAACAGGAGGCACTGAAACGTGTCGAGCCCACTGCTATTACCCAGCTCCTGGCCCCAGTTTTCAACCTGGAAGAAAAACAGAATGCGTTGAATGACGGACGGTTGCTGGCCAAGGGTCTGAATGCAGGTCCGGGAGCAGCCACAGGTAAGATTGCCCTTTCTGCCGACAATGCGGTGGAGATGGCCCAGCAGGGCCCGGTGGTACTGGTGAGAATCGAAACATCGCCGGAAGACCTGGCGGGCATGGATGCAGCACAGGGAATTCTCACTGCCCGTGGCGGCATGACATCGCATGCTGCGGTTGTGGCACGTGGTATGGGCAAACCGTGCGTCGTTGGCTGCGGTTCTCTGGACATCGATTACAGGGATGCGACGGTTTCAGTGAACGGACAGACCCTGAAGGAAGGGGACTTTATTTCAATCGACGGAACCACCGGCGAGGTGATTGCCGGAAAGGTCGCCACCATGCCGTCTGAAGTGATTCAGGTATTGATTGAAGGCAAGGGAAATGTGGAAGACTCCGATATCTGCCGGACCTTTGTAAAGCTGGTCGGTTGGGCGGAACATGCCAAACGTCTGGGCGTGCGCACCAATGCGGACACACCCCATGACGCCGCCGTGGCAAGGAGCCTGGGCGCGAAAGGCATCGGGTTGTGCCGGACCGAGCATATGTTCTTTGATGAAGACCGGATCATGGCTGTCCGTGAGATGATCGTGGCGGAAACGACGGAAGCCCGGGAGAAAGCCCTGGCAAAGATTCTGCCCATGCAGCGGTCCGACTTCGAGGGTATCTTTGATGCCATGGACGGACTGCCGGTAACCGTCCGTCTGCTGGACCCGCCGCTCCACGAATTCCTTCCTCATGAGGAAGACGCTCAGCAGGAACTGGCAAATGAGCTGGGTATTGCTCTGGACAAGCTGCAGCAGCGTATTGAGAGTTTGAGTGAGATGAACCCGATGCTGGGGCACCGGGGTTGCCGGTTGGGCATTACCTATCCGGAAATCTATAAAATGCAGGTTCGTGCCATCTTCGAAGCGGCCGTAAACTGTCAGAATCGGGGGACAAATCCGGTTCCTGAAGTGATGGTGCCGCTGATTGGATTCAAGTCGGAGCTGGCATACCTGAAAGACCTGCTGGTGGAAGAGATAGAAGCGGTATTCAAAGAGAAGGGGGCCCGGGTCGATTACCTGCTGGGAACCATGATTGAAGTTCCGCGGGCTGCGGTGACTGCTGATGAGATTGCCGAGGTGGCGGAGTTCTTCTCTTTCGGTACCAATGACCTGACACAGATGGGTCTGGGATTCTCCCGTGACGATGCGGGTGTGTTCATCTCGGATTATCTGAACAAGAACATCTTCCCGCATGATCCGTTCCAGAGTATTGATGTAAACGGTGTGGGAGAGTTGGTTCGTATCGCTGTGGAGAAGGGACGGAAAACCAACAGCAGGATCAAGCTGGGTATTTGTGGCGAGCATGGCGGAGACCCGGACTCCGTTCATTTCTGTCACGCTGTGGGCCTGCACTATGTCAGTTGTTCTCCGTATCGGGTTCCCGTTGCGATCCTGGCGGCCGCGCAGGCATCCGTGACCGAATAGATCTGTTCGAATCAAGCCGGTCTGGCAAACGGGGCTGCCTCCAGGTGGCCCCGTTTTTTTGTTTCAGTTGCTTCGGGTGACTTCGATTCGGCGGGGCTTCGATTCTTCCGTTCTGGGCAGGACAAGTTTCAGCACGCCTTCCTGCTGGGAGGCGGATATCCGTGATACATCAACGGAGGCCGGTAATCGGAAGGAACGCCTGAAGCTGCCATAGGCCCGTTCAATCCGGTGTGTTGTTTCTTTGTTAAAACGGGGGTCCAGTTGTCGTTTCCCTTTGATGACCAGCAGCCGGTCTTCTACCGTCACACTGACATCGTTTTCACTGAGTCCCGGTAATTCCGCCTGAATAACCACTTCTTTCGGTGTTTCATAAACATCTACGGCAGGATTCCAGGGGCCGTTGAAAAAGTCTTCGTCAACGGGAAGGTTGGAGGGTTTCCGGTCGAATGATCGGGACAGGCGGTTATGGAGCTCCAGCATCTCCTGAAATGGGTTGTTTCGATTACGGTGGCTCATGCCGACTCCTGTTTTCATGGTCTTCCCTAAAGAATATCGCATCGTGTGATCATTTGTGAAGAAGCGAGACAAAAAAAGCCGACCCCGAGAGGCCGGCTTTCAGTCCATGTTTATTCGGGAAATGCCGTGATCAGATAGTACCTTCCAGGATCTTGTCCTTGATTGCCTGGATATCTTCCTCTGTCAACAGCGTGCATTTCAGTTCACCATCGTCCGCTTTCCGTACCCGGAAGATTTTGGGGAACTTCACCACGTCGCCGTACTTGTCGAATGTGATATCACCGGAGATGCCTTTGTAACCCTTCACCTGCTGGAGACGCCGGAGGATATCATCCGGACGGGAGCTCTTGGAGAAGGCCTTGGCTGCGATGCGAAGTGCATCATAGCCATGTGCGGCGTAGACGCCCGGCTCTTTGCCCACCATATCGATGAAGTCCTGGACGAAGTTCCGGGTCGCTGCATCCGTTGCCTTCGGATCAAACAGGGGTTTTGCATAGATGAGTCCGACAGCAGGATCGCCGATCGACTTGATGACTTCAGAAACCCCGACGGAGGACGTGGAGAACTTGTAACAATCCACTTCAACCTCAGCCATGGCTTTCAGCAGCTGCGCATCGTCTTCGGGATATCCCGCCAGGAGAACACCTTCAGGTGCCATTTCCTTGACTTTCTTTGCAATGTCAATGAAGTCTTCGTAAGTGGCATCCGGAGAATAACGGATGACTTCCGGGATATTCATGGATTCCGTTGCACGTGCGATCCGAAGCACTTCGTTGGAAATACCGTAACCATACTCGTTCTTGATGGCGATGGGGACAAACTTACGGATGTACAGCTGGGTAAACATGGTGTCCGCCAGCCGGCGAGCTTCAATGGTGTCGGACGGGTATACCCGGAACACATAATCATTACCCTGGCTCGTAATTCTGGGACTGGACGAGGTGGGTGAAACGATGGGCAGTTCATATTTCTCCGCCAGTGGGGCCAGGGCCAGCGTCACTTCACTGGAGACGGCTCCGATAATCACCTTGACTCCCTTTTCCTTCATCAGCTTGTGGAAGGCCTCTTTCCCTTTTTCAGGCAATCCAAGCGAGTCTTCGTAATACACTTCAACCGGTTTGTTTCGGATTCCGCCTTCGGCATTGACATGCTTGACCGCGATATCAATGGCGAACTTGATGTCCTTGCCAATGGTAGCCAGAGGTCCGGACAGTGGCAGAATGGCCCCGATTTTGATGGTTTTCTCGCCGCCGCATCCGGTCAGCAGCAGGCACGACGTTATGGCGAGAATCCCAAATAAACCAATTATTTTCTTCATGATTTCTCCCCCTGAGACATGATGATATACACCCTTGCACAATAGCAGAAAGCCCCTAAACTGTCAATTGTGTTAAAAATGCGGAATTGTGCATAGTATGACTTGAAAAACGCTTTCTGTTTCGTTACAGTCCCTCATGTGAAGGATTTCATTAGTAAGGATGAGATGGAGAAAGAGCGATGCAGGAAGAAGTCATTCAGAAGTTCAAGGCACTGTCCGGCGACTGCCGGCTTTCTCTCCTGCTTGCGCTGTTGGAAAGCGGCCGAGCCCTTTGTGTCAATGAACTGGTAGAGCGTTTGGGAGTGAGCCAGACCCGGGTTTCCCGGAATGTCCATATACTGAAGTATTCCGGACTGCTTACAGCAGAACGGAAAGGAATCAAGGTCTTTTATGATCTGAACCGGGACGATCATACCAGTCTGGCGCTGTTTGAGTTCCTGGCAAAAACCTTTCGGATCCCCTATATGGGGGGCGAGTACCACTAAATCCTGTAAGGACGGAGTAATGAGTGGATCACAACAAGCTGTAGCCAACGGGCTGAGCGAAATTCTGGAGCGGCATGGAAGCGAACGAGATCAACTGCTGCCGATTCTGGTGGACATCAACAATGAATACGGATATATCGATACCCACCAGATTGTCGAAGTCAGCAAACATACCGGGGTCCCCATCAGCGAGATTCATGGTGTGATTACTTTCTACTCGTTTCTTTCCCAGGAGAAACGGGGCAAATATGTAATCCGGCTGTGCCGGACCATCAGCTGTGACATTGCGGGTAAGGACCGGATTGTCAAGGTGCTGGAGAAGGAACTGGGCATCAGATTCGGCGAAACAACCGAAGACGGCATGTTTACCCTGGAATTCACCAACTGTATCGGTATGTGTGACAATCCACCGGCCATGCTGGTGAATGACAAGGCCTACGGCGGGTTGACACCGGAGCGCGTTGTTGAAGTTCTGGATGAGTACAAGTTGTCTGAGTATCAGGATCTGTATGGCTATGGAGGTGTGGAATGAAGGACCGCAAGAAACAGATTCTGTTCGGTGAGTTCGTCTCCGGTACCGGTCTTTCCAAAGCGCTGTCCATGAAACCGGAAGACGTTGTTCATGAAGTGAAGGAATCGAACCTCCGGGGCCGTGGTGGAGCCGGTTTCCCCACGGGTCTCAAGTGGGAACTGACTGCCCGTCAGCCAGAGAACGAGAAGTACGTGATCTGCAATGCGGACGAGGGAGAACCGGGTACGTTCAAAGACCGGCTCCTCCTGACCGAACAGCCGGAAAAAGTCATGGAAGGAATGGCCATTGCCGGCTATGCGATCGGTTCCGAAAGCGGATTCATTTACCTTCGCGGTGAATACATTTATATGAAGCGTGATCTGGAAGCGGTCATTGCGTCTATGAAAGAACGCAATCTGCTGGGTGCGAATATCGAGGGATCCCGTTTCTCTTTTGACATTGAGATCCGCCTTGGAGCGGGTGCCTATGTGTGTGGAGAGGAGTTCGCCTTGATTTCTTCCATGAACGGTGAACGTGGCGAACCCCGGAACAAACCACCTTATCCCAGCGAAATCGGATTCCGCGATAAGCCGACTGTGGTCAACAATGTGGAAACCCTGTGTTATGTTCCCTACATTATTTCCAAAGGCGCGGAGTGGTTCAAGGGACACGGCACCAAAGCGTCTACAGGGACCAAGTTGTTTTCCGTCTCCGGAGATGTGAAGCACCCCGGTGTGTATGAGCTGGAGCTGGGTATTACCGTGAACGAACTGCTGAAAGAAGTCGGCGGCGAAGGCGCGAAAGCAGTCCAGGTCGGGGGTGCATCCGGCACCAATGTCGCTGAAAAAGATTTTGACAAGCCGATCTGTTTTGAGGGTCTGCCTCCGGGCGGTTCCATTATCGTATTCAATCACAGTCGGGACATGTTGAAGGTGCTGAAAAATTTCATGGAGTTCTTTGAAGAAGAATCCTGTGGACAGTGCACGCCGTGCCGGGAAGGCAACTACCGGCTGCTGGAGGGGATCAATATGCTGGAGCAGGGTCACTGTTCCGTCCGTTATCTCAAGGAACTGCGCACATTGTGCGAGGTTATGCGGGATTCCTCCAAGTGCGGTCTGGGGCAGACAGCCCCCAACGCGTTTCTCTCGATTGTGGACAACTTCAAACATGAGATCCTGTATCGGTGAGGGTAGACATGGCTGAAATGATTAAGATAACGATAGACGACAAGCCCTTTGAAGTTGAAAAGGGCACGACCATTTTGGAGGTCTGCGAGCAGGCAGGCCTGAAGATTCCAACTTTGTGCCATCATCCGGACCTGGAAGTTGCTGGAATCTGCCGCGTATGTGTAGTGGAAATCGAAGGAATGGGGACACTGCAGGCAGCATGTGCCTATCCGATCCAGTTCCCGGTGGAGATCCGGACCAACACTTCCCGCGTTCGCCGGGCACGGCGGATCAACCTGGACCTGATGTTGTCCGAACACTACGGGGACTGCTACACCTGTGTACGGAACAACAACTGCGAATTGCAGTCGCTGGCACAGGAATATGGTGTGGACCGGTATCGGTTCCCCAGCGTGAAGGAACCCAAATACAAGATTGACCGCTCCACCTCAATTGTTCGGGACCAGAACAAATGCATCAACTGCAAACGGTGTATCCGTACCTGTATCGACCTTCAGCAGGTATCTGCGCTGGAGACGGCAAACCGTGGGCATGATGTTCAGATCCAGACGGCTTTCAATAAACCGATTTCGGACATTATCTGCATCAACTGCGGCCAGTGTATCAACCGCTGCCCGACGGGGGCGCTGCGGTCCAACGTACCCAATGAATTGATCTGGGATGCCATTGACGATCCGGAAAAACACGTGATCATCCAGACGGCACCCAGTCCCCGTGCCGCAATCGGGGAAGAGTTCGGGTATCCGGCCGGCACATCGGTAACCCGGAAGCTGAACGCGGCACTTCGCCGGATCGGCTTCGATCAGGTATTCGACACCAACTTCACCGCTGACCTGACCATCATGGAAGAAGGCAGTGAGTTGTTGCAGCGGCTCCACAAAGTGCTGGTGGAAGGGGATACCGAAACAAAGGTCCCCATGTTTACCTCCTGTTCGCCGGGCTGGGTCAAGTTTATCGAGCATTACTATCCGGAACATCTGGACCATCTGTCCACCTGTAAATCGCCGCAGCAGATGTTCGGTGCCATTTTGAAGACCTACTATGCGAAGAAAATGGGCATTGACCCGGCAAATATCGTTGTCGTCGCACTGATGCCCTGCGTGGCCAAGAAGTTTGAGTGCAACAGACCTGAAATGAATTCCAGTGGGTACCAGGATGTGGATTTCGGTTTGACCACCCGTGAGATGGCCGTTATGATCAAAGAGTCCGGTATTCACCTGAAGGACATGCCGGATGAAGATTTTGACCACCCGCTGGGTCTCGGTTCCGGTGCCGGATTGATTTTCGGAGCTACCGGCGGTGTTATGGAAGCCGCAATCCGGACCGCGTATGAACTGGTGACCGGCCGGGAAGTTCCCTTTGAGGGCCTCAAGGTAACACCGGTTCGTGGGTTTGACGGCATCAAGGATGCCACCCTCAAGATTGAGGGAACCAAGCCCGAATTCGAGTGGCTGGAAGGGGCAGAATTGAAGGTAGCCGTTGCGCATGGCACCGCAAATGCCCGCATTCTGATGGACAAGCTGGTGGCGGGTGAACTGGACTATCATTTCGTTGAAGTGATGGCCTGTCCGGGTGGCTGTCTCGGTGGCGGCGGTCAGCCGATTCCGACCTCACCGGAGATTCGTGCTGCCCGCGCAAATGCCATTTATTCGGAAGATGAAGAGCTGGCATTGCGGAAATCTCATGAGAACGCGGAAATCGCGCAGCTGTACGATGAATTCCTCGGCGAGCCCCTGGGGCATATGTCTCACAAGTTGCTCCATACGCATTACACGCCACGAGGTCGGTTCTTCCTGGAGGAGAATTGAACGAAAAAACCGGTTTTATCAACCACGAACTGATTCTTGATAGTTTGCAGAATACCTCCCCCCCTTCGCGGGGGGAGGTTTCCGATATTCTTGCCCACGCCCGTGAACTGAAAGGAATTTCATTCGAAGAAACGGAACGCCTGCTGATGGTAGAAGACACCGAACTGATTGATGAAATCTGTGAGGCTGCCAATACCATCAAGAACGAGATTTATGGCAGGAGACTTGTCCTGTTTGCCCCGCTCTATGCTTCAAACCTGTGCAACAACGACTGTCTGTACTGTGCTTTCCGGACCAGCAACCGGGGCATCCGGCGCCGTACCTTGACGCTTGATGAGCTTCGCCATGAGGCGGAAGAATTGGTCAGGCAGGGTCACAAGCGGGTCCTGCTGGTGTCCGGAGAGGGTCTGGGTGAAAGTGCACTGGACTATACCATTAAAGCTATTGACACCATTTATTCCGTAAAAATCGGGAATGGCGAAATCCGGCGTATCAATGTGAACATTGCACCCCTGTCCGTACAAGGATTCAAACGGCTCAAGGCCGGCCGGATCGGGACTTACCAGTTGTTCCAGGAAACCTATCATTATGACACCTACAAGAAGATGCATGTGTCCGGTCCCAAGTCTGACTACGTGAATCATCTTTCTGCGATGGACAGGGCAATGGAAGCGGGAATTGATGATGTGGGCGTGGGGATTCTGTTTGGTTTGTATGACTATCGATTTGAGATTATGGCATTGCTCCAGCACATCCGTCATCTCGAGGATCGGTTTGGCGTCGGTGTACACACCATTTCGGTCCCGAGAATCGAACCGGCCGAAGGTTCCGACCTGTCCCTTCATCCACCATATCCGGTCAGTGATCTTGATTTTCGCAAGATTATCGCCATTCTCCGGATCACGGTTCCGTACACCGGAATGATTCTCAGTACACGTGAGAATGCAGATACGCGACGGGCCGCGTTCTCACTGGGGATATCCCAGATCAGTGCCGGTTCCCGAACCAACCCCGGCGGCTACTCGGAAGAAGATGCCGGTGCTCAGTTTTCTCTGGGAGATCACCGTTCTCTGGAAGATGTCATCCGGGATATTGCAGAGCACGGATATGTACCCTCGTTCTGCACCGGTTGCTATCGACTGGGTCGGACAGGAGAGGATTTCATGGACCTCGCCAAGCCCGGCCTGATCCACCTGTACTGTCTGCCCAATGCATTGACAACCTTCAAGGAATACCTGGTGGATTATGCATCGGAGGAGACACGGAAAATCGGGGAACAGGTGATTGAGCAACAACTGCTTCAGATCCCGTCCGAGGATGTACGGACAAAGACCCGGAACAATCTGGCTGCCATTGAACGGGGTGAACGGGATCTGTACCTGTAAAGGGGACAGGAGAGGCTCAGATGAGAACCGAGAAGGACGCACTGGGCGACAAAGATATGGGAAAGGATGACCTTCGGGGCATTCACACCCATCGGGCCCTGCTGAATTTTCCCCTGCAATTCGGCATGGTCTTTCCGGAACATGTTCACGCACTCTTCCAGGTTAAACTGGCCTGCCTGAATACCAACGAAAAACTGGGTTTCCTTCGTGATGACATCGCAGACCCCTGCCGTCGGGCCATCGAAGAGGGACTGGCGGGTTCACTGGACAACTGCTTTACCATTACCATGTACCAGGGCGGGGCGGGTACGTCGTTCAATATGAAT
>DAINNF010000076.1:0-12784 GCA_036736005.1 Acidobacteriota bacterium | reverse complement strand
GCCCGGCCAGCTCTTCATCCGACCGTGAGTCCATCACGACCAACTGGGTGTATACCTCGTCGTCCCAGCGGTACCGTTCCGGAACCAGGATCTTCACGGCAACCGTACGATCCAACGAATCGCTACGCAGATCCACGCTATCAGCCATAAACCGTGCCGGTTCTGTCCCGGTATCCGCTGAGGCCATAACAGGTAAGACCACGACCAGCGCCGAGACAAGCACCATCAATCCTCTTCGAATCATTCCAACCTCCTTCTTCCTGCCCATTTCATCAGGTGGAACAAATCCTCACCCCCGCTCCGGCCTGACAGTTTCCAATTCGGTTCAAGGACAGTCATTGATTTGCATGGTTTTATTACATGCAACAACCATGCCTGCAAATCAGTCGAATTGTGTGACACAACTCAGTGACAAGTGGAGATGGCATACAACTTACTTTTGAATCAATTTGATACGGCATATCTTCCGGACAATGGGTCGCCCATATGATGGCCGACCAAAAAGCAACGTATTAAAGATTGTCCACTGAAAGGTACAAAGACAGCTTTGGTGCTCCCATCATTGTGGTGTATCTCCCGGACAGCGCCGCTCATGCCTCGACGAAGGCAATACGGTGCATGTTATCACTCGAACATCCGCATTCAGTATATGTTATGATGGGCCAGCGAGGGATTTGTATGGGGTGACGGGAAAACAGCATCTGACGGACAAAATGCATACTTCTCTTCTTCTGGGCGCACCGGATGCAGTGACGGTTCTGAAGCAGCGGATCCGTTTCCGCCGGTTCGGGATGGCCCTGCTCACCTACTGTGTCATTATCCTGGCCACCTATGTTATTTCCAATCTGGGTCTGGGCAGTCTGTCTCCCAACCAGTGGCTCCTCTATGCCGGTATCGCCGTCTGCGGCAACGTACTATTCGCATATCTTTTCCTGTCCGGTCTGAATCTCCGTTTCAAAGACCCGTCCCTCACCCAACTTCAGATTGTCTTTTCCGGCTGGTGGGGACTTGTACCTTTGTATGCCATGCCCCAGGCACGGCCGATTCTTCTGATGTTTTTTCTGCCCGCATTCTCATTCGGCATGCTCCGATTGAACCTGAAACAGTACCTGGCCACTGCTGCGTTGATCCTGATCGGATATGGAAGTGTGCTGGCTATGGAAAGCCGGCATCCACTTCCCGGCTTCGACTTTCGAGCCCAGTTGTTCCTGTTCAGCCTGTTTGCAATCATCCTGGTCTGGATCAGTTTCTTCGGCAGTTTCACGTCCGGACTGATGGACCAGCTCCGTCGGGAAAAGCTGGCCGCCCAACTGGCACACGCCGAAAAAGAAAAGCTGGTTTCTGAGCTGAACGATACCCTCGCCAAAGTCAAGACACTGCGCGGTCTGCTGCCGATCTGTTCATCCTGCAAGAAGATCCGGGATGACAAAGGATACTGGAACCGGATCGAGTCCTACATTTCCCAACACTCGGACCTGGAATTCAGTCATGGAATTTGCCCGGACTGTAAGGCCAGGCTGTATCCGGATCTCAAGAACGGCGCCACGCCCCCCAAGGATGAGACCTGACAACTGTTTATATGAAGTCAAATAGAAACTATGTTCATCCAAAACGGTCTCCGAATCCGGAAGACCGGAACATCAACTAGAAAACATCCAGGACGAACACCAGCACAAGAAAGACCATGGTCAGCAGACCCAGCATGATAAATGCCCGTTTCCGACGGTCCTTTTTCATGACAGCAAACTGTTCCGGATCCAAATAATACGAGGCATCATCGACCGGAACAATCACACCGGCAGACATCAACCTGCTCAATCGCCATCGGAAAAGGGGATTCAGCTTTTCCGGCCGGAAGGGATGTTCGCGTGATACGGCACCGGACTGCCGGAACCGCCTGATCAGACGGGTTTCGGCTGCACCGATGATGGTTCCCAGTGCACCGATCAGCGCGGCAATGATCTGCAACAGCTCTGCACGACTCATAAACACCTCACGCCTGCGTACTCCTCAATCCTTCGATGATACATGTCGGCACGGGTACTCACCACTGACACGGTTTATTCGGTCCGGCTCCAGACCGGACCCCACACAGCACTAGGGGGAAAACGGCTGCCACGATTCTAACACCTTCAAAACTTATTCGACTACTTGATCCTCCCGCTCATCGGACTATAATTTTAACCGGTCAGTTTCAACCGCCGGGAGCCCGCGCGAACGCGCAGGGATGAAATCCGGCAAAAAAATCCAAATCATTTGTCCAAGGAGTGCACATGATCCAGATTGATCACCTCACAAAGCGATTTGATGACACAATCGCCGTAGACGACATCTCGCTGGAGATTACAAAGGGTGAGGTTGTTGGACTGCTGGGGCCCAACGGCGCGGGGAAAACCACCACATTGCGTATCCTCACCGGTTATCTCCCCCCAACTGACGGCACCATTCATGTGGATGAGCACGACATCCGGACGGACACCCTGGCCGCCAAGAAGCGGATCGGATATCTGCCCGAATCGGCACCGCTGTATCCCCACATGCTGGTACACGACTACCTGATGTATGTGGCGCGCATGCACGAGTTGTCCGATGATGATGCCATGGACCGGATCCGCGAGCTGGCGGACATCTGCGATATTCGCGATGTCATGCACAAACCGGTCAACGCCCTTTCCAAGGGATACAAGCAGCGGGTCGGACTGGCTCACGCCATGATGAGTGATCCCGAAATCCTGGTATTGGACGAACCCACATCGGGCCTCGACCCCAACCAGATCATTGAGATCCGGGACATTATCAAGCGGGTCGGAAAAGAAAAGACAGTCGTATTTTCCACTCACATCCTCAGTGAAGCGGAAGCCACCTGCGACCGGATCGTCATTATCCACAAGGGAAAAATCGTGGCTGACGATGCTACTGAAAACCTGAAACGGGACGCATCCGACCGCTACACCATCAAACTGGAACTGACCAACGCGGAAAAAAAGAAACCGGAATCCGTCTTCAACGCCATTGAGGGCGTAGTGGATGTAAGGACCGGAGAATTACTGGGAAAAACGTTACCGGTCACCCTGACCTGCGAAGGATCCCGGGACGTCCGCCCGGATGTTTACCGGACGTTGAAGGAAACCGACTGGGGCCTGCTTGAATTCCATCGTGAAACCCACAGCCTGGAAACCATCTTCCGTGAACTGACGAAGGAGGCATAGCATGACAAGTCACACGCTTCAGATCTTCAGACGGGAATTCCGGTCATTTTTTGTCAGCCCCGTTGCCTATATCGTAATCGGCATCTACCTGATCCTGGCGGGCTGGTTCTTCTTCTCGACGTTCTTTCTCTATAACCAGGCCACGTTACGCAATTATTTCACCCTGCTGCCCTTCCTTTTCTCATTCATCATTCCCGCCCTCACCATGGGCGTGTTCGCCGAGGAACGGAACATCGGTTCGCTGGAAACCCTGCTGACCCTGCCGGTCAGCGTAACCGAAACGGTAATGGGCAAGTTCCTGGCCACACTGGGTTTTATCGCGGTGATGATTGCCCCGACACTTGTTTATGCCGTTATTGTGAGCATGATCGGCGAACTGGACCCCGGCCCCGCCATCGGCGGCTACCTCGGCGCCCTGTTTCTGGGTGGCGCATTCGCCGCGGTAGGTGTCCTGGCCTCCAGTCTGACCACCAATCAGATCGTTGCCTTTATCACGGGCACCACCATCTGTTTTGTCCTGACTTTGATTGACAAAATGCTCTTTTTCCTGCCGGAATCCATGGTGGGATTCTTCTCGGCCATCGCCGCAGATGCCCATTTTCAGAATATTTCCCGCGGTATCCTGGACTCCCGGGACCTGTTGTATTTCCTGAGTGTCATGTTCCTGGCACTCTATCTTGCCAGTATGACGCTGCAGGAAAAACGATAAGGAGGACCGGATGAAACGCACACAAAAACTGACACGTTTTCTGCTCTATCTGGCGGTCGTGATCCTGGTCAACGTTGCCGCGACCACCCTGTTCTTCCGCATCGACCTGACCCACAACAATCTTTATTCTCTCTCCGAAGCCAGCCGGAATGCGGTGGAAAACCTGACCGAACCCCTGACCATCAAGGTCTTCTTCACCCGGAATCTGCCCGCACCCTATAACGGCATTGAACGATACCTGCATGACCTGCTGGCCGAATATGCCATTCATGGCGGGGACCGGTTCAACTATTCGTTTTATGATGTCAGCCCGACCGAAGGGTCCACCACGGACGAGACCATGAAAAACCGGGAACTGGCCCAGTCCTACGGCATTCAGCCCGTTCAGATTCAGAATGTCGAACAGGATGAGGTGAAATTTCAGAAGGCATACATGGGTATGGTGTTCATCCATGGTGATCAACTGGAGAAACTGCCCGCCGTAACCAGCACGGACGGCCTGGAATATAAAATCACCACCACCATCCGGAAACTGGTGAATACCGTGTCCGCCCTGGCGGGCCTGAAAGAGCCGATCCAGGTCAAGCTGTTCCTGTCCGACTCCCTGCAGACCGTGGCACCGGCCCTGAATATGAATGGACTGGCACAGGTGCCGGACCAGGTCCGGGATCTGGTGAACGACCTGAACCGGCAATTCTACGGAAAGCTCACTTTTGTCCGGGTGGACCCCGGAAAAGATGAGGCCGCGAAACAGGAAGCCATCGCAAACAACCTGGTCACGCTCAACTGGAAGGCATTCCAGGACCGTCGCACAGGTAAGACCATCCCGGCCGGATCGGGAACCGCGGGCATCCTCGTTTCACACGGCGACAAATCACAGGAGATACCGCTGATCATTGCGGAAAGTGTACCGCTCTTCGGTACCCAGTACCGCCTGGCGGACATCGCCGAACTGAAGGAGACCATTCCGGAAGTGGCCAACAGTGTACTGGACATCAACCGGAAAATCGGATACCTGACTGACCATGGAACGCCCTCCCTCATGTCCTTCGGGATGATGCAGCAGCAACGCCAGGGGGACACCCTGAACAACTTCAACAGCCTGGTATCCGAAACCTATTCCATTTCCAACATCTCGCTGGCTGAAAACGGCATACCGGAAGGCCTGCAAACGCTGGTCATTGCCGGACCCACCGAACCATTTTCCGATTATGAGCTGTACCAGATTGACCAGTTCCTGATGCGCGGTGGATCTCTGGCCTTGTTCCTGGACCCGTTCAACGAGATCATGCCACAGCGACAGCGGCAGTTTCAGCAGTTTAATCAGGGACCGGCCTATCTCCCGTTGAATACCGGTCTCGAAAAACTCCTGGACCATTATGGCGTATCCGTGAAAAAGGCCTACGCACTGGATGAACAGTGTTACAAACAACGGTTGCCGCAGGCATACGGTGGCGGGGAAAATGCCATTTATTTCGCTCCGGAAATTTCCCAGGACAACATCAACCGGGAACTGAAACCGCTGCAGAACATCAAGCAACTGGTCACGTTGAAAGCCGCACCGCTGGAAACGAAAGACGATACACTCAAACAGTCGGACGTAGAGGCCACCACACTGTTCACCACTACCGATCAGGCCTGGGAAATGACCGGTCAGATCAACCTGAATCCCATGTTCATCAAACCACCCGCCAAAGATAAACGAGAAAAGCTCAAACTGGCTCTGTTGCTGGAAGGGAAATTTTCCAGCTACTTCGCTGACAAACCGGTGCCGGCCAAACCGCAACCGGAAGGAAAGGAAGCGGATCAGAAGAAACCGGAAAAACCGGAAGGCATCCTGGAAGATGTTCAGGAAGAAGGACGCACGCTGAAACAAAGCAAAGGCGGAAAGATCCTGCTGGTGGGAACCTCGGATATGCTGAAGGACAACATGCTGGACAGTGAGGGGACCTCTCCCAACGCCACCTTCGTGTTGAATATGCTGGACACCCTCTCCGGTCGGGAAACAGATGCCGTTCTGCGGGGTAAGATACAGCGGTTCAATCCCCTGGAAAAAACAACGGTCGGAACCAAGACCACCGTAAAACTGATCGGCATTGTGGGGCTTCCGGCCCTCGTGGCGCTTTTCGGGATTCTCATGTGGATACGGCGCATGCGCCGCATGCACTTCATCCAGACCCTTTACAGGGCCAACAGGAGAACGACATGAAACGAAACGAACTGATCATACTGGTTGTTGCCATCCTGGCACTGGCCGCCTATGTACTGTTGAGGCACCGGGGCGAGGTACACTATGAACTTCCCCAACTGAAACCGGTGGCGGTTGAAAAACTGGATCGGATCACCATCAAAAAAGGCGACCGGACCGTGACATTGACACGCAACGATGACAATTGGATCATCAAGTCCAACGGCTTCCGGGCGGACAAAACAAAAGTGGAGAACATGGTAAACGGCCTCGCCGATCTGACAATCACAGCACTGGCCGGAGCCGAAGGAGGCTTGAGCCGGTACCAGCTGGATGAAGAAAATCGCATTTCTGTCCGGGCCTATGCCGGGGACGAACTGGTGCGGGACATTCGCATCGGCAAAACGGCGGCATCCTATCGTCACACATTCGTTCAGCTGCCGGATGACGACCGCGTCTACCACGGATCAGGCAATATCCGGTCCAGTTTTGATGTTGACGCAAAGGGACTGCGCAGTAAACGTGTGCTGGCATTTGACCGCACAGCCGTGACCCGATTGGAACTGGTCATGGGGAAAAGCCACCTGGAAATGGTTCGGGGTACCGCAACGGTAGATCCGAACGACACAACTGCGAAACCGGTGGCATGGGCAGACGGAGACGGCAATGAACTGGATGCAAAGCGCATTGATGACCTGTTGAACGATCTGGAAACCATGCAGTGCGGTACCTTCCTTGAATCAGGCGATAGATCCGTTAAGAAAACACCGTCCCTGGTCATTACCGTCAATGACGGTCAGGAACACAAGATTTCCCTCTACAGCCCCGAAGATAAAGAAAAAGGGGACTGGCCCGGAACATCCTCTACTCTTGAAACACCGTTTACCATTCCAAAATGGAAGGCGGAACAACTGACAAAGGACTTCGTGTCCTACTATCCACATCCGGAACCAAAGAAATAGGCACATCAAGCCCCCGGTCATCCGGGGGCTTTTTCCGGGTCCCCGAAACAACGGATAGACCATGCCCTGAACGGATCCTCTCCGGCAATCATCATTGATTTTCTGCAAAGAGAATGATACTGTACTACCCAGACTCGGGGGGGTACATACACTCGTAAACAGCAGCATCCTGTTGAACTTCTTTCAAAAAACAAGGGAAGACTGAATGAATCGATCTCAAACCAGCGAAATGTATACAATTGAAAACAGTCATACGATTCGTGCATTCATGGCAATCTGTCTGTTTCTGGTGATCGGAATAGGTTGCGGAGGGACTGGAGACTCGGGAAAGGGTACCAATGGCCTGACACCTACGGTGGAAGCAGTTCAGGCCCGATACGGGAAACTGCCGCTGAGCCAGCGACTCAGCGGTCGGGTGGAAGGTCGGAACCAGATTGGTGTTTATCCGGAACTTTCAGCCGTCATCGTCGATGTACTGGTCAAAGATGGTGACACCGTGCAGGAAGGTGATGTACTGGTCAGACTCCGGGATCGAGAATTCCGGGAACGACTCAACCAGGCCATGGCCGGCCTTGAAATCGCCAAAGCGCAATTGAAACAGTCGCAGGCACGTTTTGCTGAAGCGAAAGCGGAATTGAAACGCATGCAATCCCTGGCCGACCAGGGAATGGCCAGCCCCAGTGAACTGGAAACCGCCCAGACACGCTCGGTAACCGCCGAGGCGGATGTCGCATTGGCCGAAGCCCGGCTGAACCAGGCGGCCTCCACAGTGGAAGAACGGCGGGAAACGCTTTCCCAGACGGAGATCCGGGCACCCATTGCAGGCAGCGTTGGAAACCGCAATGCGGAAGTGGGTATGCTTGTAAACGGGAGTACGCGTCTGTTCACCCTGGGGCAGCTGGATGCCGTCCGCGTGGAAGTGGTGCTGACAGACCGCATGCTGACGTTTGTTCGGATCGACCAGCGCTGTGAAATCTTCCCGGCCCATGAAACAGCCGCCCCCATTCAGGCCCGGATTTCACGGATTTCCCCTTTCCTGAATCCGGTCAGTCACAGCACAGAGGCAGAGATTGACGTTTCCAATCCAGCCGGTCGACTGGTTCCGGGTATGTTTGTCACTGTCGATATTTTCTTCGGTGAGTCCGCCGAGGCCACCGTGGTTCCGCTCAGTGCCCTGTATGAAAACCCCGCCACCGGCGTAACCGGTGTGTATGCATCCAGCGCCTCACTCTCCATACCCGCATCCGTTCATTCCGGGGACACGCCAGGAGCGGCACTCTCCGATCCGGTGGATTTCAGCTTCGTCCCGGTCAGTATCATTGCCCGGGGCCGGATGGAAGCCGGCATTGAAGGTATTGAACCGGACCAGTGGGTCATTACACTCGGTCAGAACCTGCTGGCCGGAGAGGACGGTCAGGCCCGCGTAAAACGGGTGGATTGGGACTGGGTCACCCGGCTGCAGAACCTCCAGCGGGAAGACCTGATGGATGAAGTGATCCGAAATCAGGAAGAGAAAGAGCGGACCGGGGGCAAAGGGAAACGGCAATGAACATTCCCGAACTTTCCGTCAAACGACCCATCGCCACCACCATGGTGTTCCTGATTGTGATCGTCCTGGGTATCATGGGATTCCGTTATTTGCCGGTGGATCTCCTGCCCCAGATCGAGTATCCCCAGTTAACGGTCCGGACCAACTATCCCAATGTGGGTCCCGAAGAAATCGAGCGGATCATCACCGACCGGATCGAGAATGCACTGGCCGGTGTTCCCAACGTGGAAGAAGTCCGTTCCCGATCCATGGAGGGGCAGAGCCGGGTCACGCTGGAATTCACACAGGGTACCAATATCGACGAAGCCGCCAACGATGTACGCGCCGCGCTGGACCGTGTACGGGACGACTTCCCGCCCGAGGTGGAACCGCCCCGACTCTGGAAGTTCGATCCCGACAACTTCCCGGTGGTGATTCTGGGTGCCCATTCCCCGCGGGGTATGGAGGAATTGACCCGAACACTGGAACGGGAAATCGCCCAGCGGTTTGAACAGATCCCCGGAGCGGGTTCCGTGGATGTGTGGGGCGGTGTATACCGGGAAATTCAGATTCAGTTGAAACGGGACCGTCTGGCTTCCAGCGGTCTGACGGCGGAAGATGTGCGACAGGCACTGGTGCGCGAGAACATCACATTGCCGGGCGGGGACATGCGGGAAGGGCTGAAAGACATGTATGTCCGTACACACGGAGAATATAAATCCCTGCAGCAGATTGCCGAAACGATTATCACCACGGTGGACGGCGATCCGATCCGCGTCATGGATGTGGCCGATGTCGTAGACGGGTTCCAGGACGTGGGACGCCTCGTGATTATCGACGGGGAACCCATGGTCCGCATGGGGATCCGGAAACAGTCCGGCGCCAATACGGTGGAAGTTGCCGAACGTGCCCGCGAAGTCATGGACCAGATCAACCGGGAACGGAACGACCTGGAACTGATGATGATCATCGACCAGAGTGACTTCATCCAGGATTCAATCGACAACGTCAAAAGCTCGGCCCTCTGGGGCGGACTCCTGGCCTTGCTGATCCTCTACCTGTTTCTGCGCAATGGGTCCACCACGTTCATCATCGCCCTGTCCATTCCGATCTCCATCATTGCCACATTCGGCCTGCTCTTTTTCAACGACTTTACCCTGAACCAGATGAGCTTCGGCGGACTGGCGCTGGGCATCGGCCTGATCGTCGACAATGCCATTGTGGTCCTGGAAAACATGGTGCGATTGCGGGAAAACGGAGAAGACCTCAAAACCAGTGCGCTTATCGGCACCCGTCAGGTGGCCGGCGCCATCACCGCATCCACCCTGACCACATCGGTCATTTTCCTGCCGGTTGTATACATGCAGACGGTGTCCGGCATGCTGTTCAAGGAACTGGCACTGGTGGTGGTGTTCTCCCTGATGTGTTCGCTTCTGGTGGCCTTGAGTCTGGTCCCCATGCTGGGCAGCCGCTTCCTGACCGTCAAAGCCGGGGAAGAAAGCGGAAAAGACCGGTTGAAACGTGTAGCCGATTTTCTGCACCGGATGGAACACGGATATGCAACCTGGCTCCACCGGTCACTGGGACACCGGAAAACCGTGTTCGCGATCACCGGTGGATTGCTGATCGTTACCCTCCTTCTCTGGCCGCTCATTCCGGTGGAACTGGCACCCCAGACAGACGCGGATGAAATTGACGTCGACCTGGAAATGGCCCAGGGAACCAACATTGCCGTGGTCCATGAATATCTGAAAGAACTGGAAAGAATCGTCAAGGAAGCCACGCCCCAGGGTGACGTGGAACATATGACCATTGAAATGCGACGCGGTGATGCGGAAGTGGAACTGGCGTTGAAAGACGCGGATCAACGGGGCATGGAAAGCTCAGCTCTGGCGGATCATATTCGCGAACAGGTCCAGGGGAAAATTCCGGGTGCTGAAATCCGGGTCCAGGCCCAATCCGGGCTCTGGATGCTGCGCAGACTGTTTGGGTCCGGGGGCGCCCAGGCGGTTGAACTGGAACTGAGGGGCCACGATATCGCGCTGGCAGACCAGCTTGCACAGCAGATCATGGCGGTCATGCGCTCCGTACCGGAAATCACCGATGTCCGGACCAGTCGGCGGGAAGGCAGACCGGAACAAAACCTGATCATTGACCGGGAAAAGGTCGCCGAACTGGGACTGACAGTCCAGGACATCGCACAGGTCGTCCAGACAAACGTCGGGGGCAGCCGGGCAGGTGTCTTCCGTGAGGGAGGTGATGAGTTTCCCATTATGGTCCGGCTTCAGCCAACGGACCGGCTCAGTACCATTGATCTGGAAAATGTGACCGTCAAGACCCGGACCGGACGTACCATCCCCATTTCTTCCGTGGTGGAAATGGATCGGAGACGAAGTCCAACCGAGATTGAACGGATAGACGGACAGCGGGTCACCTACATCACAGCAAACCTGGTCAGTGGCGCCGCGCTGGGGAATGTCGTGGAAGAAGTCCGCAATCTCCTCAAAGACATGGCGCTGCCGGAAGGCTACTCCCTGATATTCAGCGGAGAGTTTGAAGAACAGCAGAAAGCAGAGCGCGATTTTATGCTGTCCATTCTGATGGCCGTGATTCTCATTTACATGGTGATGGCGGCCCAGTTTGAACGCTTTATCGATCCGCTCATCGTGATGGTATCCGTACCGCTTGCCATTATCGGCGTGGTGCCCACCCTGCTGATTACCGGTACCACGCTGAATATCCAGAGTCTGATGGGAATTGTCATGCTGATCGGGATTGTGGTCAACAACGCCATTGTTCTGGTGGACTATATCAACCTGATGCGTCGGGAAGAACATCTGACACTGAGAGAAGCGGTGGTGGAATCCAGTAAGCGACGGCTGCGTCCCATTCTGATGACCGCCAGCACAACGGTTCTGGGGATGCTGCCATTGTCATTCGGAACCGGTCCCGGCGGGGAAATCCAGGCATCACTGGCCCGGGCGGTGATCGGCGGGCTCACGGTATCCACGCTGATTACGCTGGTTTTGATCCCGGCTGTTTATATCAGTACCCACAACCTGGTGGATCGGTTCAGGAAAGCGGAGAACGGATAGCGTTACGCTAAACGGCATTATCGCTCAGGATCGTCATACCAGTATTTCCGGGCAAATTCATCGGAACGCTTTGTGGGCCGGAACATTCCGAAGAAGCCCCGGAACACCACCCAGAAATAGTGCCAGTCACCGTACCGGTCGAATTTTCTTGTAGACGTAATGGTCTTCGCGTTACGAACCCGTACCAGACGTTGTTTCGGCCGGCGGGATCTCCCCAGTTTGCGCAATGCCACCATGAAATGGACATCTTCTGAATACAACCTGTCCTCCCGGTAGCCACCGATCCGCTCAAAGTCCTCCCGTCTGCAGAATACCAACCCGGTGTCCATACCGGTCAGCCAGACCCAGGGCACCATCAGGGCATAGGTAATACCGATTCCGAGAGACATCCGCTCCATTTTCACGCCGGTGGAGCCGCCCACCACCTTTTCCGTCATGACGTCCGCAATCGCCTGAAACACGTCGGGATGAACGTGGCTGTCCGCGTCCACAAAACACAGGATATCCCCGGTTGCCGCTGAGGCACCGCCGTTGCGCGCCGCCGCAATCAGCCGCTTCCCCACATGCACAACCCGGCAATCCCGATCCCGCGCAATATCCGCCGACCGGTCCGTAGACAGGTTGTCTGCGACAATCACCTCGACTGCGCCGGGATAGCGTCCCCGCGCCACCGCTACCGAATCCAGCAACCCCGGCAGATAGCGTTCTTCGTTGTACGCCGGAATGACGAGGGAAAATGATGGGCAATTATCTGACAACACGTCTGCTCCTGATGGAAAAATTCGCTTGTCCGAACAGCTCTCAATCGGCCGGTGTCCTTTCCCAATGTACGTCATGTGTCACATGGAGACAAGATTCCCTTGTATGTATGACGAAAAAAAAGGCCCGTTCCATAACGGGCCCGGGATATCATACTTGGCTGTATACTCATTTACACCACATCCGTCACCTTCAGTTTGCGCCTGGTCAGAAAATGGCCGAGCCAGCAACCGGCCGCCACCAGGAGGAAGATCGTCTGTGCAACCGGCTCACTTCCCATCAACCACTTGAATTCTCCGTTGGTGATGCTGAACGAAAATGGAAACAGCGTAAA
>DAINNF010000075.1:0-13075 GCA_036736005.1 Acidobacteriota bacterium | reverse complement strand
CAGTTGGCAGAGCAGCTGACTCTTAATCAGCGGGTCCGGGGTTCGAATCCCTGATGCCCCACCATCTTCTTCTTTCAACTACCAAACCACAGACAGACAGGAAATACCACCATCCAGTTTCCGATATTCCGACATGGGAACCGTCAACGGCTCCAGTCCCTCCCCCCGGCACCACGCCTCCATCCGGGGAAAACCCTCAGCCATAACCGTGTACCCATTTATATACCGGCAGTTACAAACATAGGTATCTTGCTCTTCAACAACAACCTTCCGGATGTTGTCAAACACCGGGTCCTGGACAATCTCCTCATGGATCCATACAGTGTCCGGACCGGGCGAACCCACATATGTCTTCAAGTGAAGACCTTTTTTCACCTCTGTTATCCTGACATCAAAATCCCGAAATTCCCCGATCTTTTTCAGTTGTTCCGCTCCCTCCCGGTTCGTCCGTTCCGATAGCCCGATCCACATCCGGTGTCCCTCAACCAGAACATCTCCTCCGTCCAGACAACCGGGCCCGGTTATTCTCAATACGTCATCAAAATATTTTCCAATTTCGTTTTCCACAGCCTTCTCTTCTCCCCTGCGCCGTATATCACCCGGTCTCGTTATCACCAGTGTACTCCCTACAACAACGGCCGTGTCTTCCACAAATGGTCCGTCAGGAAATCCCGTGTCCGCTTCCAATATCGTCAACGCCAGGCCCGCCCGTTGTAACGCCTCTCTGTACAACGCGTGCTGATTGCATGCAATTACAGTATTTACAGGCGGTAAGTTGTTGTTTCGAATTCCATTGACCAGCTCATCACCCGGCAATCGTACCAATCCAGATCGGAACATATTTATCTCCTTTTCCCAATTCCTCTATTGAGCCGATTCTTTCTATTATGATACAATCCAAAACCGATGGGTACTTGATCCGTTTTTTAACAAACCTGTGGAAAAGTTGTGAATTATGTCAAATTGGGACAACATTAAAAAGGAATTACGCAATCATATTCCAACGGAATCTTACGATGAGTGGTTTGCTGAAACCAGAGAACTCACCCTTGAAAACAACATCCTGACAGTCAGTGTACCGGAACCTTATTTTGCGGACTTTATTCGAGAATATTACCTGCCTTTTGTTCAGCGGGCAATGGATGCGCTGGGGATTTCCTTTTCCGTTCAATTTAAGCCAACCAACGGATCCGTCCGTCCTGCGGCCTCCCCTTCGTCCGAGCCATATTCACGTTCCCTTTCACGAAAACCACTTCCTCACTTTAACCCCATGTATACATTCTCCAGTTTTGTGGTCGGTCCCACCAATGAACTGGCCTTCGCCACCAGCAATGCGGTGGCGGACACGCCCGGATACACATACAATCCGCTTTTTATATATGGGGGCACCGGGCTTGGCAAAACCCACCTGCTTCACGCGATAGGTCATCAGTTGTTGAAAACCAACCCGGATACACAGATTCTCTTTACAACGGCCGAACGATTCACCACGGATTATATCCAGGCTGTTCGTACCAACCGTACCGATCAGTTCCGGGCAAAATACCGGAATGTCGACGTTCTCCTTGTCGATGATATTCATATTCTGGCCGGAAAGCCGGGCACCCAGGAGGAGTTTTTTAATACCTTTAATGAACTCTTTGACAGACAGCGGCAGATTGTCCTCTCCAGCGACTCCCTGCCGAAGGATATTCCCAAACTGGAAGAACGGCTCCTTACCCGCTTTTCCTGGGGTATTATTGCGGATATCCAACCTCCGGAACTGGAAATGCGTATCGCTATTCTCCAGAAAAAAGCAGAAAAACACCGGATTCTGATACCCGAGGAAGTCGCCCTCTATATTGCAAAGAAGATTCGCAAAAATGTTCGGGAACTGGAAGGTGCCCTGAACAAGGTTGTTGCGATGGCCAAACTCAATGATCGCAAACTCACCGTCCAGCTGACGCGCCAGGCCCTCAGACACCACCTTCCTGACGATGATGAACTGATTACACCCAAGAAAATTATTGAATATGTTGCCCAATACTACAAACTGACCCCTTCCAGGATCCGTGAAAAAACCAACGCCGCATCCATTGTGCTTCCCAGGCAGATTGCCATGTACCTGTGCAAAACCCTCACCGACCTCTCATACCCCGAAATCGGAAAGGCGTTCGGAAAAAAACACCACACTACTGTCCTCTACGCTTATAACAAGATAAACAAACGCCTCCAGGATGATCCGAAATTTGCCCGTCTCATAGAGAGTTTCAAAATATCCATCCGGTAACACGTTTCTTTTCTGTCTATTTCCCCCTCTTGTTTCACATGACCTCCACTCATCCCTGTGAATAAACTGTCGAAAATAATCCAATCCTGTTTTTCTCTATTTCTTCACAAAAATTTCCACAGGCTGAACCCTTTACCCATGCCATTTTCACAGGATTCACAATCCCTTCTGTTTCTGGTAAACTTCTATTCATAATATTGATCAATCAGGAGAGCCAGACATGAGATTTACAGTGAATAAGTCTGATCTGATCCAGGAACTGTCCCTTATTAACGGAATCGTTGAGAAGCGGTCCACAATTGCCATCCTTTCCAACATGTATCTGAAGGCGGAAGCTGGCGTCCTATATCTGAAGGGAACGGATCTTGAGGTGGGTTTGACTGTAGCCCTGCCCGCAGATATCGAAGAGGAAGGTGTTGTTATCGTGTCAGCGCGTAAATTCTTCGATATTGTGAAGGTTCTATCGGATGGTGAAGTCACGTTCTGGATTGAAGACGAGTGGCTCAAGATAGAAAAGGATCAGAGTTTTTATTCCATCAATGCCCAGGTGGATGATAATTACCCCATTATTCCGGATTATGATTTCAGTTTTGAAACGGTCGAATTACCAAAAGATCAATTGATGGAAATCATATCGGTTACATCGGTATCCATCAACAATGAAATGATCAAAGAACGGGCATTGAACGGGGCCTTTTTTGAATTCAGGGAACAGGAACTGAATGTGGTCACGTCAAACCGCCACACGCTTTTTGTCGCCTCATTTGAAAACGATCAGCCGTTTGTTCACGAAGAGACCAGTTTTATTCTCTCCAAAAAGACATTTCTGGAATTGCGGAAGATGATTCAGTTGAGTGGATCCGAAGATGCGCTTCTCATGGGGAGGGACGGTACCAATATTTTTTTCCAGGCCGGTACAAGAGTATTGTTTTCCAGGTTGTTGAATCAGTCTTTTGTTGATTACCGATCTTTCTTCAAGGACCAGGATCAATTAACGGAACTGATTCTCAGTGTTCCGGATATTCAATCAACCATCAAAGAACTTCAACCACTCAGCGGCCAGTTTTCCAAGAAGATTATCTTTGAATTCGATCAGTCCGGCATGGTGGCTTCTCTGCAGGATATTGAAGGATCTGTCGGGATTGTTCGAAAGAAACAGGAATATACAGGTCCGTACTTCAAACTGGGATACAACATTGAATACTTGAGCAGCTTTTTCAGTGTGGTGGACGTGAACAACGTAAAGGCACTGATGGATACCACAGGAGAACGGGCAACCAATTTCCGGTTCACGGCCAATAACGTGGATTATACATTTCTGATTAATCCCCTCATACTGGACTAAGGACGTTCACCAGGTTGCTCAGGGCTTGTCAGATCGAGAATTTCCGTATTCTGTCTTCCTTTCAATGCGGTTTTGGTCCCTCACTGAGTCTGATTACGGGGCCGAATGGCAGTGGAAAAACATCGTTACTGGAAGCGGTCTATTTTGCCACAAACGGGCGCTCGTTCCGTACACAGTTTACCCGCAAATTAACCGCCTTTGGTGCGTCCGGTTTCACGATAAACCTGAATATGCACGACCACCATATCCAGGTACAGTATAATGATAACGAGAAGTTAAAAAAATTTACAGTGGATACCAGTAAGGAAAAAATTTCAGATATTACTGCCAACTTTCCGGTTTTTGTCTTTTTTCATCGATCCATGGGGGTTGTCCGGGGAGGGGGAAGCGATCGGTATCGCTTTGTGAACAAAGTTCTGAGTCGCCTGTATCCGGCATACGGAGCAACCCTCGCTGCCTATCGCAAGGCCCTGTATCAGAAACGGATTCTGTTGAAAAACGAGGCGAAATCTGATATAATTCTTTCGTGGAACAGTGTTCTTGAGGAGCGAAGAAAGAGACTCCGGGAACAGCGTCAGATGTTCTGTGACAAGATGAATAAAATTCTGACCGGAGATGTTCAAATTCAGTACATACCGAATAATCCCGGGAAGCATCTGGATGACTTTCTTCAAAAGGAAATGATGACCGGGGAAATTTCGGCGGGTGCACATCTGGACAGGTTCAGGATTATTCGAAAACAACAGGATGTTCGGGAGTATGGTTCTTCTGGACAACAGAAGGATACATTCTTCCAGATATTGAGATCCGTGGGTATTCTTTTCCGGCGGGAGCACGAGGTGCATCCGGTACTCCTGCTGGATGATTTTGATGCTGAATTTGACGAGAGGAGCCGGGTTCGAAACCTGGAGGCGGTTCTGGATCAATTTCAGGTGGTGGTTACCACAACAGAGGAAAACCGCTTTCGACTGGTAAAACCGGAAGTGATTCATCGATTGGATGTGAAGGAGTAGAACCAGCAATGAGTGAACGCTATACCGCAGAGAGTATCAAGGTATTGAAAGGACTGGATGCCGTCCGGAAGCGGCCCGGTATGTATATCGGGGACACGGATGACGGTTCCGGTCTCCACCATATGGTATTTGAGGTGGTGGATAATTCCATTGACGAAGCATTGGCCGGCTATTGCGACCGGATCCGGGTCTCCATACATGTGGACAACAGTGTAACGGTGGAGGATAACGGGCGAGGGATTCCGGTAGATATCCATAAAGAGGAAAACCGGTCAGCTGCCGAAGTCATTATGACCGTTCTCCATGCGGGCGGAAAGTTCGACGCGAGTTCCTACAAAGTGTCCGGCGGGCTCCATGGAGTGGGTGTTTCTGTGGTAAACGCACTTTCCGAGCAGCTGGAACTGATTGTGAAGAAAGACGGTCATGTATATCGCCAGGAGTACGAAAAAGGTGTTCCCAAGGCACCACTGGAAAAAGTCGGCAAGACATCCAAGAAAGGGACGACCATCCGATTCCGGCCCGATCCGGACGTGTTCGGGTCCATTGCATTTGAATTTGATATTTTGGCCCAACGCCTCCGGGAACTCTCTTTCCTGAACCGGGGACTGGCGATTTCGATTGAGGATGAACGGAGCGGTCAGAAAAAGAATTTCAACTATGAAGGTGGCATTATCAGTTTTGTGGAACACCTGAACCGAAACAAGAAAGCACTTCATAACGAAGTGATTCATTTTGAAAAGACAAAAGACAAAACGGTTGTGGACGTTGCTATTCAATGGAATGATGGATACAACGAAACCACATACTGTTTCACCAATAATATTCACAACCGGGACGGCGGTACCCACATGATGGGTTTCCGTGCGGCACTAACCCGTACGCTAAACAACTATGTGGCTGCGCACGGACTGGAGAAACAGAAGAAAGTATCGTTAAGCGGAGACGATGTTCGAGAGGGGATGACGGGCATTATTTCCATTAAGCATCCGGATCCGAAATTCTCATCCCAGACCAAGGACAAGTTGATTTCATCTGAAGTGAAGGGAATTGTAGAGTCGGTCGTGGGTGATCACCTGATGGACCACTTTGACCGGAATCCGAAGGTGGCCAAGGCAATCATCGAGAAAGCGATTGATGCTGCGCGAGCCCGGGAAGCGGCCCGGAAAGCCCGTGAATTGACACGCCGGAAAGGTGCTCTGGATGCCTCGAATTTACCCGGAAAACTGGCTGACTGCCAGGAAAAGGACCCCGCTCTGGCGGAATTGTTCCTGGTGGAAGGTGATTCAGCAGGAGGTTCCGCAAAGCAGGGAAGAGACCGGAAATTCCAGGCCATTCTTCCCTTGCGGGGCAAGATCCTGAATGTGGAAAAAGCGCGTTTTGACAAGGTGCTTTCCAGCCAGGAAATCAGACTGATGATCACCGCCCTCGGAACCGGTATTGGACGGGAAGATTTTGATATCAGCAAGTTGCGCTACCATAAGGTTATCGTGATGACCGACGCCGACATTGACGGGGCTCATATCCGGACACTGCTCTTGACCTTCTTTTTCCGTCAGATGCGCGAACTGGTGGAACGGGGTTATCTCTATATTGCGCAACCTCCGTTATTCAAGGTTCGTTCCGGCCGAAAGGATGTTTATCTGAAGGATGAGGAAGCGCTGGATGCACATCTGCTCGAGTTGTTTTTTGAACGGTACCAGCTGAAAGTGGATAACGGCGAGTCCCGCGTCCGAACCAGCCGCTGGCTGGATCTGATCCGATCCGCGCGACTGATGCAGAATTATTACGACCGACTGGAACGCAAAGGATATGACAGCGGCATCGTCGAATTCCTGCTGGATTATGAATGCACATCAGCACGGGATTTTGAAAAGGCAGACTATGTGCACCGTTTGAAGGCGGCTTTGGAAGACGAGGACTTTCCGGTTAAATCGATTGATTTTGATGAAGAATTCGGAGATTACACACTGGTGGTCAACGGGAATAACGGTGTCGGATTTGCGACCACGAGAATCGGTCAATTGCTGGTACAACTGCCGGAATACCGGCTATTGACAACACAACACCAGGCCATCGCACCATTCCGCAACCGGAAAATTGATATCCTGCGAGACAAGGTTCATATCGATACCGTGACGTCCATCCCGCAGTTACTGGAATATGTGGAAGGGGCCGCCAAGAAAGGCCTGAATATTCAGCGATACAAGGGTCTGGGTGAGATGAACCCGGATCAGCTGTGGGAAACCACATTGAATCCCGAGAGCCGGACATTGCTGCGGGTCACCATTGATGATGCGGTAGAGGCGGAGGACACGTTCTCCCGGTTGATGGGAGACGCGGTGGAACCCAGACGTCAGTTCATCGAAGAAAATTCACTGGAAGTCCAGAACCTGGACATCTGACAGGCAGGCTGAAGATATGACAGAACAGATCAAACGAATCGAAATCGAACACGAAGTTAAGAAGTCATACCTGGATTATGCAATGAGTGTCATTGTGGGCCGGGCCATTCCGGATGTCCGGGACGGTTTGAAGCCGGTGCACCGCCGCGTCCTTTATGCCATGTATGACATGAAGAATGACTATAACAAACCCTACAAAAAGTCTGCCCGTGTTGTGGGTGACGTGATTGGTAAATACCACCCACATGGTGATTCAGCGGTGTACGACACAATTGTCCGTATGGCCCAGGATTTTTCTCTCCGATACCCGTTGGTTGACGGACAGGGGAACTTCGGTTCCATTGACGGAGACCCCGCGGCTGCCATGCGGTATACCGAAGTCCGCATGGAAAAAGTGGCCCATGAGCTGCTTCAGGACCTGGAAAAAAACACCGTCGACTTTCTTCCCAACTATGATGAATCCATGTCCGAACCATCCGTCCTGCCCACCCGCATTCCGAATCTGCTGGTGAACGGCGCCAACGGGATTGCGGTAGGTATGGCGACCAGCATTCCACCCCACAACCTGAAAGAGGTGGTTGACGGCATTATTGCGACGGTCGAGAATCCGGACATCACACTGAAAGAACTGACGCAGTATATCAAGGGTCCGGATTTTCCGACCGGTGGAATCATTTACGGGATTTCCGGAATTGAGGAGGCTTACCGGACCGGTCGTGGAAAAGTGGTCATGCGCGGTCGCACCTACATCGAAAAGATGAAGGGGGGACGGGAGCGGATCATTATCAGCGAAATCCCCTATCAGGTAAACAAGGCGACCATGATTGAAAAGATCGCGGGCCTTGTACGGGACAAGAAAATTGACGGTATCTCCGACATCCGGGACGAATCGGACCGGGATGGGATCCGGGTGGTGGTGGAACTGAAAAAGGGTACCGTACCCCAGATCTTACTGAACCACCTGTACAAACACACCCAGTTGGAGTCCACCTTCTCCATTATTCTCCTTTCGCTGGTGGATCTGCAGCCGAAAGTGCTCAACCTGAAGGAGATGATTCAGGAATTTATCGCATTCCGCAAAGATGTGATTATCCGCAGAACCATTCATGATCTGGAAAAGGCGCGTGCCCGTGCCCACATCCTGGAAGGGTTGAAGATTGCCATCGAAAATATCGATGAAGTCATCGCCATTATCAAGAAGGCATCAAATCCGGCGGAAGCCAAAGTCAAACTGATTGAGCGGTTCAGTTTCAGCGAACTTCAGGCCCAGGCCATTCTGGACATGAAGCTGCAGCGGCTCACGGGACTGGAACGGGACAAGATCCTGGAGGAATATCGCCAGGTACTGCGATTGATCCAGCAGCTGGAGGAAATTCTGGCTTCCGAACAGAAAGTTCTGGATATTGTGGTGAACGAATTGAATGAAGTTTCCGATGCATTCGGTGATGAACGCCTCTCTCAAATTGTTCCACAGGAAACAGAGATGAGTATTGAAGATTTCATTGTGGAAGAAGATGTTGTCATCACGGTATCCGGTGAAGGCTATATCAAGCGGACACCCATTACCGCCTATCGAAATCAGCATCGTGGCGGAAAGGGTATCCGGGGAATGACAACAAGGGACGAGGATTTTGTGGAAGCCGTGTTTGTTGCTTCCACCCACGACAATATCCTGGTGTTTACCCAGAACGGCAGGGTCCATTGGTTGAAGGTATATGAAATTCCTGAAATGTCCACCGCGTCCAAGGGACGTTCCATTGCCAACCTGCTCCAGCTCTCAGGGCAGGATAAACTGGCGGCAGTCATTCCGACGAGGGATTATCCCGAAGACGTTTACGTGGTTTTCTGTTCCGAAAAGGGGCTGGTAAAGAAAACGCCTTTGTCCGCCTATTCCAATCCACGGAAGGGCGGTATTATTGCGGCGAACCTGCGGGACGGAGATCGTCTGGTATCGGCGGCACTTTCTCACGGAGAAGACAATATTCTCATCGCTACGGAAAAAGGGAAGGCCATCCGTTTCCCCGAAACCGATGTGCGCAGCATGGGCCGAACAGCCGCCGGCGTAAGGGGTATCAAGCTTCAGAAGAATGACAGTGTGGTCGCCATGCGGGTCATCAGCGGAGATGTGGATATCCTCACCGTCTCCCAGTACGGACTCGGCAAGCGGACCGCAATTGAGGAATACCGCTCACAATCCCGGGGCGGGAGCGGCATTATCAATATGAAGCTCTCTCCCAAGACCGGACATGTTGTCGGAGCCCTGATTGTGGACAACGAAGACGAGCTTGTGATCATCACGGAAGCAGGGAAGGCAATCCGGATTGCGGTATCGGGCGTCAGCCGTATCGGCCGGAACACCCAGGGGGTAAGAATGGTGGCGCTGTCCGGAGAAGATTCTGTGGCGGCCGTTGCCAAGATTGCCCGGAATGACGTGGATGAAGCGGACGTCCCGGTGGGGGCGGAAGGGGAGGAACAGCCCGCCGTCGCGAATAAGGACGAAGAGGCCGGCAAGGCCGGTAAAACAGGAGGCAAGAAATGAAGTTCTTTATCGATACAGCGAATGTGGCGGACATTCGTCGGCTGCATGAAATCGGAATGGTGGATGGCGTTACCACAAATCCCTCCCTGGTTGCAAAAGAGGGACGGAATTTCCGGGACGTAATTGATGAGATCTGTTCTTTCGTGGAAGGACCCGTTTCCGCAGAAGCCGTTTCACTGGACGCCGAAGGCATGATTCAGGAAGCCAAAGACATTGCCACATGGGCTCAGAACATCGTGGTGAAAATTCCCATGACTGCAGAAGGGCTCAAAGCCGTTGCGTGGTGTGCGCAGAACGAGATCCGTACCAATGTGACCCTTATCTTTACACCAACCCAGGCACTGCTGGCTGCGAAGGCGGGAGCTTCCTATGTGTCTCCCTTTGTCGGCAGACTGGACGACATTGTTCATGACGGCATGGGGATTATTCCCGAAATCCGGACCATTTTTGACAACTACTGCATTCATACCGAGATCATTGTGGCCTCCGTCCGGCATCCTCTTCATGTACGGGACGCCGCACTGGCTGGCGCGGATATCGCCACGATTCCCCCGAAAGTGGTTGATCAGCTGATTAAACACCCGCTGACCGACATCGGGATTGAGCGATTCCTGAAGGACTGGGAATCCGCAAAGAAATAAGTCCATGAAACGCGATTTACGATGGTTTATCCGGGAACTGGAACAGCGGGGTGAACTGCTGCGTATCTCCCGGGAATTAAACCCCGAGCTGGAGATTTGTGAATTTACGGACCGGATATCCAAGATGGAAGGGCCGGGACTCTTTTTTGAAAATCCGACGGGTAGCGGTATTCCGGTGGTCACCAACCTGTTTGGTTCGATGGAGCGGATGGCGCTGGCCTGTGGTGTGGACCACCTGGATGATATTGCGGACCGGATCCAGGATATGATGCAGTCCCTCGTTCCCCCACTGGACAGTGGATTCCTGGATGCGCTGAAAAAGCTGCCCATATTGAATGAAATTGCCGGATACAAACCGCAACTGGTCAAGAGCGGCCCGTGTCAGGAAGTGGTCTTTGAAGGAGATGAAGTCGATCTGGGTCGGCTCCCCGTGCTGAAGACCTGGCCGCAGGATGCCGGTCCGTTTATCACGTTGCCGCTGGTCTGTACCAAGGACCGGAACGGACAGCAGAATATCGGCATGTACCGGATGCAGGTGTATGACCGGAACACAACGGGAATGCACATTCATATTCATCATGATGGAGCGAAGAATCTCAGTGAAGCGGGCAAAACCGGCCGGAAAGTGCCGGTTTCAGTGGCCCTGGGTGGCGATCCTGCGGTTACCTATGCGGCAACGGCACCACTGCCGCCCATGATCAGTGAATTGCTGTTTGCCGGTTTTCTGCGAAGGAAAGGGGTTCCCGTGGTTCGATGCCGCACGAATGATATGGTGGTGCCCGCCAATGCGGAAATCGTTCTGGAAGGATATGTGGATCTGGATGACCAGCGGACCGAGGGACCGTTTGGCGACCACACCGGCTATTATTCCCTGGCTGACCACTATCCCACCTTTCATGTAACCTGTATGACCATGCGCAAAGATCCGATTTATCCGGCCACCGTGGTCGGAAAACCGCCGCAGGAAGACTGTTACATGGGCAAAGCAACCGAACGAATCTTTTTGCCGCTTCTGAAAACCCAGTTGCCCGAAGTGGTGGACATGAACCTGCCGATTTTCGGTGTTTTCCACAACTTTGCGATTTTGTCCATCCGGAAGCGGTATCCCTGGCATGCCAAAAAGGTCATGAGTGCGGTCTGGGGCATGGGTCAGATGATGTTCACCAAATTTGTTATTGTGGTGGATGAGGATGTGGACGTTCACAACCTCAACGATGTGATGTGGCGGGTGGGCAATAATGTTGACCCCAAACGGGACATGACATTCACCGACGGACCGCTGGATGTGCTGGACCATGCATCTCCCGTGGCCCGGATCGGCACCAAGATCGGCATTGATGCCACAAAGAAATGGCAGTCCGAAGGGTTCGTCCGGGACTGGCCGGACGACATCCTGATGGAAAAAAATGTGGTTGATAAAATTGATGCTTTGCTTAAAGAGATGAATCTTGTAGAATAGCGTCCGTTGTCGGGGCGTGGCTCAGCCTGGTAGAGCGTTCGGTTCGGGACCGAAAGGTCGGAAGTTCAAATCTTCTCGCCCCGACCATTTGTCGAAAACAAGCGGCTATCCAGCCGCTTTTTTTGTTGCCATACTCTGGACAGCGCCCCCACATCAGCGAACTTTCAATGACAACAATGCAATGAGTGCCAGCAGGATGGATACAATAATCAGGCGCACCACCACCTTGGGTTCTGCGATGCCCCGATGGGTCATTTCATGGTGGAACGGAGCGCGATGCATGATACGTCTGCCCAACCGCCCGCCGATTTTCTGTTGCAGAAGGGACGTAAACACTTCAAAGACAAACAGACCACCCACGACGGGAAAGAGCATTTCCTGCTTGATGAAGAAGGCAATCATGCCGATCGCACCGCCAACTGCGAGGGAACCCGTATCGCCCATGAAAAGCTCAGCCGGGTAGGTGTTGAACCACAGAAACCCGAAGAGTGCACCGATCAGCGCTACCCCGAATACCGCGATTTCCCCGGTACCTTTGATATAGGGAAACAGCAGATATTCCGAGTAAAGTACATTGCCGATCACGTAAGCAAAGACCACATAAACGCCGATCGTAAGAATGGCGGTCCCGCTGAGCAGACCGTCCAGGCCATCGGTGATGTTAACGGCGTTGATGATGGCAAACATGGCGAACACCACAAAACAGACATATACCACCGGGTTGAGGTTGAAAACGGGGTTCTTCAGGAACGGAATAAAGACCAGCGTCCTCAGATGTTCCGGTACCGGACTGATGGAAGACACCAGGTAAACGGCAAACGGTACGACGAACATCAACAGGAGGATCGTCTTTCCCAGCTGGCTGAGCCCGGACAGGGAAGACCGGAACCGCACTTTCTGGAAATCGTCGATGAATCCCACCAGGCCAAGGTATAGAAACCCGCCCAGCAGGCATAGAATAAACGGGTTGGTCAGGTCTCCCCAGAGAATGACGGAAAATCCGGCGGAAACCAGGATCAGGAGACCCCCGGCCGTGGGCGTGCCCCGCTTGCCGAATGCGTTGATGGTGCTGATATCACCTGACACATCCCGCAAGCGGCGTCGATACAGAAAGACCGTAAACCGGAAACCAAAGATCAACGCGAACAGAAGGGATGTGACCATTCCCATGATGGCCCGGAAGGTGAGGTAATGAACCAGCCGCAGGAACCCGATATCCATACCGGCTTCCGCCAGGGCTTCAACCAGCAGTTTGATCATCGGTTTCCTCCTCCAGTTTTTTGATGGTATGGACAAACCGCTGTCGCACGGTAAATGTGGGTTGGAACTGGGAAGTGGTAATCAGCATCCGTTTCAGGAATTGGCGCAATGCGCTTCGATCCGTGAAACGACCCAGGGACAGTCCGT
>DAINNF010000074.1:0-13155 GCA_036736005.1 Acidobacteriota bacterium | reverse complement strand
AACGGGAAAGCACTCTACTGGGAATGGACGTTGGCCGGCCTTTACAATGTGTTCAATGCGCTTGCGGCGGTTCTCGCGGTGTCCCGGTTTGGTGTCAGCCCGGAGGATGCAGTAAATGCGCTGACGACTTTCAGAGGCGTCATGAGACGCTTTCAGACACATTTTGATGGCGGGCCCGAGGGGATTCGGATAATCGAGGATTTTGCGCACCATCCAACAGCGATTCGAAATGCGATTTCCGCCGCTCACCAGCGCTTTCCATCCGGAAGGGTTGTGGCCATCGTAGAACCGGCCACGAACAGCATCCGGTCCGGGATGTTTCAGGATGCGCTGACGGATGCAATTGAAACGGCTGAAATCGGCCTGCTGCTGCCGGTTCCGCGATCTGCCCGGTCGGGGGTCGTAGCGGATGCACCTTCTCCGGTACGGGACGGATCCCGCATTCTTCTGGTATCCGACAAAGTCGGATTCCGGAGTTTTCTTGAAGATGCGATCCGGCCAGGTGATATCCTTTTATTTATGTCCAACGGCAGTTTTCAGGGATTTCTGGAGACGGCGCTTCAGTGGGTGAAGGGGGCTCAGGTTGGAAAATAGATCGGACCGGAACAGACGCTATTTCCAGTACGTGGAAGGTTGGTTTGTGGCTTCCCATGAACATTATGGAGAAAGTGTTCATGGGCACAATTTTTTCTGCAGAGTTGAGCTGACGCTGGATAGCGGGCATCACGACCGGGCCTGTTTCCGGGAGGTGATCCGGGGTCTGGATTATCGACACCTGAATCGGCTGCCTTTTTTCAGAAAGCATACCCCTTCCACAGAGAATATTGCCCGCTATATTCATGGGGCAATGAAAGAGCGTGAATGCCCGGTTGTGTCGGTAGAGGTTTTCGAGACAATTGGATGCAGTGGAGGAATACGTCGATGCTGATGCTGTCCCTGCAGGCCCTGGCGCTTGCCATTGTCATTGTTCTGGCAGGTTATCGGTTGACGGTTATCGGGGATGAACTGGCGGTTCGCACCGGTTTTGGAGAAAGTCTGGTCGGATTCGTTCTTCTCGCGGCGGTCACCTCTCTTCCGGAGCTTTCCACGGCAGTTTCCGCGGCCGTGATTCAGCAGGGTGACCTGGTGATGGGTAATATTTTCGGGTCCAACATCTTCAACCTGCTGATTATCGGTTTTGTCGTCCTGACGCTTCAGCGGAGAAAACTGGTTGACGGAGATGAAAAGAATGTGTTCACAGGTACTCTCGGTGTTGCTTTGGGAGGGGTTGCCGGATTGGGGTTGGTCAGTGGTTTCCGGTGGACAGGGGAATGTCTGCTGGTGACTTATTTTTTTATGATGTGGTTGAATTATCGCTTTGAACGGAAACACCTTGCGGATGATCTTAGGCCCTCATTTCAGTTTCGGGTCTTGTGGCATCTCTATCTCCAATTCCTGGTTCTTGGCGTGATTGTGGTTATCACCGGCTATCTGATGACAACAGTGTGTGACCGGATTGCGGTAACCCCCATTTCGTTCGGGAGTGCATCGTTTGTATTGGGACGTACGTTTATCGGTCAGTTGATTCTGGCCGTTTCAACTTCTCTGCCGGAGCTGATTGTCACGTTAAGTGCGATGAAACTGGGCCGCATCAATATGGCATATGCGAACATCTATGGAAGCAATATTTTCAATCTGGCCATTCTGGGCATATCCGGAATCGTTTTTCGGGGAAATCTGTTCCTGTCGGCCGGTGCACATAACATGTTTTCTTTGCTGGTTTTCATGTTGATGGCCGCAGTATCTCTGGGGGCGTTGAACTATCGCTCAGTTAGGAAATTCCGGTTAGACGGCATCCTGATTGTACTGCTGTTTCTGCTGAACATGGCGTACATTTTCAGCCGGTAGTAAAGAAAAAGGCTGCCGTTTGCACAGCAGCCTTTACGAGTACGTTCCGTTATTTCAAGTTATTCGCTGACAACGTAAACTTTGGATTCAACGATAACTTCGGGATGCAATCGGATGATAACGGGAAAGGTTCCCAGCTTCTTGATCTGTTCCGGCAATTCAATGCGCCTGCGGTCCACGTCGATGTTTTCCCGTGCCAGTACGTCCGCAATATCCTGTGTGGTCACTGATCCGAACAGGGTATCGCTTTCGCCTGATTTCTTGGCAACACTGATCGTCATCTTTTCAATGAGATCTTTGATGGTATTGGCAGCGGAAATTTCCTTCTGGTTCTTCAGTGCCCAGCTCTTCTTCTCCAGTTCAATCTGTTTGAGATTACCTGAGGTAACCTCAACAGCAAGTGATTTGGGCAGCAGATAGTTTCTTGCATAACCGTCCTTCACGCGGACAGTATCGCCCCGGTTGCCGAGGCCGTCGATATTTTCTTTCAAAATGATCTGCATCCTCAATTTCCTCCTTGGACATGTACAGTCAAGTGAAACTTATAGCAAAAAGGACCCGAAGGGTCAAACGTTTTCAGGACGCGGACGATCGGACGTGTCAGGATAAGGATGCGATATGAGGAGAGAGAAGCTGAATAAGATCGGTTGTTTTCAGGGATACAATGCAGCCTCGGGCTCCACCGTTAATTCCGATAGTAGTGTGTGTTGTCAGCGTTTCTTCGAGCAGAACAGGAAGGGCTTTCCGGGCGCCGAACGGACTGATCCCGCCAACCTGGTATCCACTGACGCGCTCAGCTTCTTCAATTGTCGCCATCCGGAGTTTCTTCAGTCCGACGGATAGAGCGGCTTTCTTCAGGTTCAAGGAAATGTGTCCCGGCATCAGAACAAACCAGAAGCGTGAACCGGATGGATCAGCAACGACAAGTGTTTTGATCATTCTCTCCAGCGGAATCCCGGTGGCTTCGGCAGCATAGGACGCCCCTTTTTCCTTATGCTCATAGGAGTGAGTTTCGTATTCGATTCCCTGCTGATCCAGAAAACGGCAACCACGCGTGCTCATGGCCTGCTTCCGGTCTTGCTGCCGGGGCGGCTGCGTTTGGGGCGCGGTTTGTAGATGATCTTGACAGGAACCTCATCCAGTTCAAACGCGGTCCTCAGCTCGTTTTCCAGATATCGCTGATAAGAGAAGTGAGGTTCCTTTGACGAATTGGTGAAGACCGTAAATGTGATGGGCAGAGTTCCTGTCTGGGTCATATAGTAGAACCGGTATGGGCGACCCCGCTCGGCTGGCGGACGGTGTCGGGCGATGACTTCCTCCAGTACTTTGTTCAGTCTTGCGGTGGGAATCTTTCGCGAGGATGTTGTCAACAGTTCACGTACTTTCGGGAGAATACGGTTTACGCGTTGACCGGTCTTGGCAGAGATAAACAGAACAGGTGCATACTTGAGAAATTTCATCCGTTGTCGCATATCCTGTTCAAGTTTTTTTGCCGTTCCCGTGCTTTTTTCGACCAGATCCCATTTGTTGAACAGGACAATGACGTTCTTGTAATGGTTGTGGGCGTATCCGCTTACGCTGGCGTCCTGCAGCGAGGGGTCCTCACTGGAATCTACGAGAAAGAGAACGATGTCGCTGCGTTCGATGTTCTTCTGGGCCTGAATTACACTGATTTTCTCCACGAATTCGTGCACTTTGGCCCGTCTTCTGATCCCGGCCGTATCCACAAAACGATATTCCTGACCGTGATAGCGCAATGTCACATCAATGGCATCCCGTGTCGTGCCGGGCATGTCCGATACCAGAACCCGTTCTTCACCCAGGAGACGATTCAACAGCGATGATTTGCCGACGTTCGGTTTTCCAATGATTGCGATCCGGAACTCGCCGGGCAATTCCGGTTCCTCAGCCTGATCCTTTTTTTGTGGGCTTTTATCCTTGTCCCGATCCAGTAGATGGGGGAGGGGCGCCAGATCCAGCAACTTGACGACGGTTTCACGGAATTCCTCGACACCGGTTCCGTGTGCGGCGGAAATGGGGATCATTTCAAGAAAACCCAGGGAATGGAAATCGTGGATATTGTGTACCGCTTTCTTGATATCGACCTTGTTTGCCAGCAGGATTGCCGGTTTTCCAGACTTTCGGATCACATCCGCAACTTCCTGATCCATTGCAGTCAGCCCCTGGTCTGCATCCACCATCATGACGACAAGATCTGCATCCTTAAGTGCAAGGAGTGTCTGCGTGCGCATCTGACTGAGGATGTAATCGTCCGTCGTGGGTTCGAGACCTCCGGTATCCGTAATTCGTACGGGGATTGCAGGCATGATCTCCATTTCGAAGAAAATCCGGTCCCGGGTTACACCCGGTGTGTCATTGACGATGGCAATCCTTCTGCGCGCAAGCCGATTGAAAAACGTTGACTTACCCACATTGGGACGACCGATGATCGCGATTGTTTTCAGCGGCATGATTGAACCATAGGTAAACGGGTCGGTTCAGGCACCGCTACCCAGTTTTTCGCCCCCGATCAAATGAACGTGGAGGTGATGCACTTCCTGTCCCGCATCCGGTCCGCAGTTGACGAAGACGCGGTATCCGCTCTGGTCAATTTCAAACTGCTTGGCCAATTTGGGTATAACGGCATAAATCTCTGACATGAGTGGGAGGTCGAACCGTTCCAGTTCATTCAGGTCAGCAACATGTTTCTTCGGGATGATCAGGATATGCACCGGTGCAAGCGGCTGAATGTCCTTGAATGCCAGAATGGTTTCATTTTCAAACACAAGCTCGGCGGGGATGTCTTTCTGAACGATTTTGCAAAAAATACAGTCCATTGTCGATCTCCTTTTTCCGGCGTGAGTCTATCAGTGCACACCAGCGGGTGTCAACACCCGTTCATTGTCAGCGGGTTCTTATGGCCCATTGATAACGGAAACATAGCCTTTAATCTGATCCATCAATTGACGGTAGGCGGTGATATGTTCCTGTTCAGTTTCGCTCAAATGTCCTCTTCCTCGGCGCAGGAGCGGCCACAGCTGCTGCCAGTTCACGAGTCCGGACCGATTCATCCACTGGTGACCGGTCTGGTAATAAAATTTGTTAATGGATTCCCGTCTCGTGATATCTCCCATGGTATACAGCAGGTGACCACGGCTGATAATGGAAGGGATAATATTGGGTGGTATGGTTTCATTCTGGCGCGCGATGGAATAATAGCTCTCCAGAACGGTATGATATGCCTCAAGATAGGAGAGGATGATGGCTGCTATGTTACGGAGCACAAAGACGGCGTCTGCAGAAATGTGGATGGTATCCTTCTTCTTTTCCAATTCCAGCAGATTCATGTCGGCGAGTGTCTGCAGCTCCCTGCGTATCGTCTCGTCGTCCGGCTCATGGCTGTCATAGATAAATTCCATATAGAACAGACGGTGAAGAAACTGGTAATTTTCACGGAGGGATGCAAACGAAACGGCACTTCTCTTTTCCACCAGCAGGGATGCACAAACAAATGATATGTGCACAAGCAGGTGCACGATATTGTTCTTGTAGTATTCCAGATAGCTTCGACTTTCCTCAACGGGTCTGTAAACGGTTTCCCCGTCCACAACCAGTTGCTGTATTCGATCCGCTTCAATGAGACGGTGCATGACGGAAAGGACGGTGTCTTCCTTTTTGCTCGATACCTCGGCCATGGGCACGTTCCGTTCTTCCAGGAAGCGAACGGCATACTTCATTCTTCTCATGAGCCCCGCATGGTTCATTCCTTTTCGTATGTTGGACAGGAAGAGGAGTGAAAGCAACGCAATGGGGGTAACCCGAGTCGCATGTTGAATCTCCCGGACGATATCGTAACCAAGTTCCGTGGTGAAGTCCCGGAATTCAGCATCGTCCAGTGCATGCAGATCCACATTCCGTTCCCGGGTATATTCTGAAATAAAAAACGCCTTCCCGAAACTGAGATAGACTTTTCCGAAGTTTTTTCCAAGCAAGCGTGTGGTACGCAGCACCGAGCGGGCACTCTCCTTCTGCTTGGTTTCCCCCTGGGCTTCCTTCAGATAGGAGGAAGATTCAAACAGCGTTCCGTACACGATGGAAACGGGAGCTATCAGGATGTCCTTGACGTCTCCGCTCCGAACGGTCTTGAGATTGAATGACAGCAGGCCGGTTTTGGGGTGGAGCATTTTGCCGGTTCGGCTGCGGGTTCCCTCGGGGAAAAACTCCTGGGGGATTTCGTCTTTCAGAATCCGTCGGATATAGGCTTCCAGAACAAATGGATACAGTCGGTCACCCTTGAAACTTCGCCGGATGAAATAAGCGCCTGAGTGGCGGAAAATCGGTCCCATGGGCCAGAAGGAAAGGTTGATTCCAGCTGCAATGAAGGGAATCATCAGATTGTATCTGTGGAACAGATAGGACAAAATCAGATAATCGGCATGGCTCCGATGACAGGGTAGCAGTAAGGCGGGTGCCTGTCTCGACTTGACCCGGTATGCTTCGAGACCCTGTTCATCAATCCAGAATCCCTCGATTACCTTTGGCCAGGCCCAATCCAAGATCTTGCGAAAACGGATGACCGTTGAAGTACGGAAATCGGCAGACATTTCATGCAGGATCTTCTGAACCTGGTTCCAGAATCTCTCTTCTTTCTGTGTGTCGGATCCTGCAAGATCGCGGACCTGTTCCTGAAGTTTCCGGTCTCGCATGACCCGCATGGTGGTCCTGGCCCGATTTCTCAGGGGTGGGCCTATGACGGCTCTTTCCAGTCGCAGAAGAATACGATAGAGGCTGGCTCTGACCCGTTTTTCCCGTTCTGTCCTTTCAATTCTGCGGGTGAAGAATTCATTGAGCGGGACAGGTGTCCCGATCTCCACTGTTGCATTCCTTTTTCTGAAGAGCAGACGCAGCAGACGGTAAAAGTTTGAACGTTGTCGTCGAACACCGGACAGCGTTGCTCCCCGCTTCAGTGGCCGGGGGTACTTGTTCCACACAAGATGTATCGGAATCAACATCAGTTCCCTGTTCAGTTCGTTACCCAGTTCATGCAGTTCAGAGAACACCGAGGTGTCGCTCTCGATCTTGTTGTCACGAGAGAGGGGGGCAATCAGGATATCACCGCGTCGGATGATGGCAGACATTACCTGCTTTTCGGGTAGCCTGTCCGGCTCATGGAGATGGAGAGTGGTGAACTGCTCAAGATTCAGTTTGAGATGCTCGTGCAGAAGCTCCATCACCGCCTGCTCATCGATGGTGTTGTGCCGCATCATCACCAGTACCGGTACGGCCTGCTCCTGGTTCAAAACGGATCGGATATGATTGAGCGCATAATCCGTAATCGGAATCTGTTTGAAAAATCGTTTTAGAAGTCTGTTCATGGCTGGGATATTGTACCATAGATGAATATATCAACCGCACTCAATAGCGGAATCATTGAAGGTGAATATTGAAGAAATTCGTATGCAAAATGAATGAGTTGCGGACTGGCGTGCCAAGACGGTTCCGGGTGGAAGGAAAACCGGTGGGCGTGGTACGACTGGACGGGTCCGTCGTGGCGTTTGTACCATTTTGTCCGCATGCAAGGGCGGATCTGACGCTTGCGAGATTTGAAGGGGAAACCGTATGCTGTCACTGGCATGGGTGGAAATTCAATCTGATTACCGGAGACGGTTTGAACAATGATGAACAGTTGAAGTTGTTTCCGGTCGTGGTTGAAGAGGGGAGTGTGTTTGTGTCTGTGGAAGAGGAGACGGACAGTCAGACCGATGAGACCGATTTTATGCCGGAAATCCGATGGAAGGGTAAGACCGGTGACTAGCGGGGGATTCCCCGGCCATGTTCTTTCAGGATGCGGGAGCTGTTCTTGACTGATTTCCGAAGCCAGTCGTCATAGAGTGAACGAATTCTGGTTTCAGGCAAAGAGCCGCAGGCGGGCGAAAGGAACTGACGTCTGCGCGTTACGGCCTGCTGCAACAGCAAAGCGGCGGCAACCGATACATTGAAGCTTTCTGTGAATCCATACATGGGAATATGGACGGTCCCGTCTGCCAGTTCCCGACTCTGCGGGGAGATGCCTTCATGTTCATTTCCCATAACGAGTGCGATGGGTTGCCTGCTTCGCAGTGGTAGTTGATGAACGGTTCTGGAATCCTGTCCCATCTCAGCTGTATAGATACGGAATCCGGCTTTCCGCAGAGATTCATAGCACTCGGAGATGTCGTCATATCGGTGCATGGAGATCCATTTATGGCTGTGTCGGGTAATACTGGAGCTGGGAGCGAAGGGATAACGATGGTGGACAATATGGATATCCTGGATCCCCATGGATTCCACGGTGCGGACAATAGCGGCCATGTTATGTGGATCGTACAAATTGTCCAGTATCAGTGTAAGGCAACCCAACCGGTTGGCCAGAACTTCTCTCAAACGGTGCAGTCTTGCGGGGGATAAGAGGGATTCCAGAAGCTTGCGTTGTGAATGGCTTAACGCCGATTTCATGTGTTCGCCACCTGACATGAAAAAACCCCCGCCGGAACTTCCGGCAGGGGTCTCTGTTTGTTGTTGTCAGACAGATACAACTTCCTGTACGTCGGGGACGATTTCTTTGAGTCGTTCCTCAATGAACAGTTTCAGAGTCATAGTGGACATGGGACATCCACCGCAGGCGCCCAGCAGTTTTACGTACACGACGCCATCCTCATAGTTCACCAGTTCAACATCCCCGCCATCCATCTGAAGGGCAGGGCGTACACTTTCCAGTGCCTGTTTGATTTGTTCCTTGTCGCTCATCGGATAACCTCCGTTATTGGGTGTGGCTCAGGCGTTCAGTGCCTGGGCCAGTATGTCGATACCGTTATCGATCTCCTCTTTGGTGATGTTCAGCGAAGGTCTGAACCGGATGGTCTTTTCCCCGCATTTCAACACCGCAAGGCCTTTGTCGAAACATGTGGATACGGTCTGATCCCGTTCCCCGGTCGAGGAAAGATCAAAGGCTGCAAACAATCCCCTGCCGCGGATATTGGTAATGTGCGTGCGACTGTTTTCAGCCACTTCATGGATTCGTTTCAAGAGATGGTCACCCATTCTGGCAGCGTTTTCCACCAGGTTGTCCTGCTCAATGATTTCGAGAATCCGTTGGGCTCTGACCATGTCCACCAGGTTGGCTCCCCAGGTGGAATTGATACGGGAGGAGACTTTGAAAACAGAGTCTACCTCGTTGATCCGGTCTGATGCCATTATTCCGCAGACCTGCATCTTCTTTCCGAAAGAGATAATGTCGGGTACCAGTCCGAAGTGTTCAAAGCACCACATCTTGCCGGTGGCACCGAGTCCGGTCTGGACTTCATCCATGATCAGAAGAATGTCATGTTCCAGGGTGATCTCGCGCAGCTTTCTCAGGAATTCACCGCGGAAGTGGTTATCCCCACCTTCACCCTGGATGGGTTCAATGATAATTGCAGCGATGTCATCACCCTGTTCCCGGATCGCTTTCATGATTTCATCAATTGCCCGGGTCTCCTGTTCTTCCACATATTGCATGTTTTCCGGAGTCAGGGGGAACCGGATTGACGGGTTTGTGATCCGGGGCCAATCGAATTTCGGGAAAAAACGGGTCTTGGTCGGGTCGGTGTTGGTCAGGCTCATCGTGTAGCCGGTTCTTCCGTGGAAGGCCTGGCGGAAGTGCATGATCTGATAGCCGGTGTCTTCCTTGATCCCCTTCTGCCGGTTCTTCTGAACTTTCCAGTCGAATGCCGTTTTCAGTGCATTCTCGACTGCCAGGGCACCACCGGAAATGAAGAAATAATTGGGAAGTTCCGGGTGTCCGCTGACCCGGGAAACAGTGTCCACAAATTCTGCCATCATGGTGGTGTATATGTCTGAATTGGCCACCTTATGCAAAGCGGCGGTCTGAATCCGTTCCAGGAAGCCCGGGTCCCGCAGTTTCGGGTGGTTGAAGCCGATAGGCAGGGAAGCGAAGAACGCATAGAAATCAATATACGACTTCCCGTCTCTTGCATCGACCATCACACAGTCATGGCTACGCTCCAGGTCCAGCACAACGTGGAATCCATCCACCAGCATATGCCGGTCCAGACTGTTCAGCACATCAGTGGGCTTCACAGATGATTGGCTCATAAGTCTCTCCCCTCCTCCAGTTCAAATGCGCCCTCATCTTATCGGACGGTAAGCAGAGTGGTCAACTGAAATCAAAGTGCAAAGCAAGGTTTCCAGGTTACGATTCGGTCGGGGTCTGAGAAGGGTGTACCAGGCCGCGTGTACGGTTGATGGTGGCGGCCAGATCCTCCCTCCTCGGAACCGCAAGGTTTCCCCGCTTGATGAACGGAAATCCTGTGGAAGTGAATCGTTCATGGATTTGAAAGACAAGCTCCGCCATCGGTTTACGACTTTCCTCAGCAGCTTCATAGTACTGTTTCAGGAGAAATGCGATGCTCTCCGCCTGCGAGTGCTCGGCGATCTGTTCCAGAGCGCTCATGTCCACGCGGGTTTCCCCGATCTGGATGGTTGTACGGTCCCGGGCAACGAATTTCTCTCTGGGGCCTTTCATCGGGGAGGGCAGCTGTATGTGTCTCCCGGTTTCAGGCGGGCAGCGAAAAGAAAGGCCGGTGGACGGTGGATTGGTCCGTGCTTCCCGGGTAACGTCAAGGGGGACGTAGTCTTCCATCACGATAACGGTATCGGCCACGTCAAAATAGTCGCCCGCACCACCCGTCACGATGACGGTAGAAACGCCGTGATCGGAATAGAGCGATCGGATGACATCGATCAACGGTGTAATCGGTTCTTTACGAACCATTTCGCGCATGCGGGCATCCCGAATCATGAAGTTTGTGGCCGAGGTGTCTTCATCAATCAGGAGCAGTCTGGAGCCAAGTTCCATCGCTTCAACAATCGCGGCCGCCTGTGAGGTGGATCCACTCGCGTTTTCCGTAGAAAACGTGCGGGTATCTTTACCGAAGGGGAGGTCATGAATGAACCCGGAAATGTCGACATCGAAAATGGACCGGCCGTCTTCAGAACGGATTTTCATGGCGTCCGGAACAGTTGCGACCCGTTCACGGCCGTCCATCGGAATGTGACCGTAGACGCAACGTTCAATTGCATGGAGCAGTGTTGACTTTCCATGGAATCCGCCACCCGCGATAACCGTAACGCCTTCCGGGATGCCCATGCCCAGTATAGTGCCACTGTGAGGTGTTTGAATCTGTATCTCCATGGATTCCGGGGCTCGAAACGGTACGACAGGGCCTTCCGCATCAGTCATCGGACGTTCGTCAATGCCGGATCTGCGGGGAAGGACGGCGCCACATGGAATGAAGGCAACCAGTTTGAGGCTCGTCAGCGCATCCTGAATGGTCCGATAGTCTTCGAACGTATGAACGTGCAACATCAACTGGGCGTTGATGGTTGAGTCAAAGGAACAGGACAGTTTCACGATGTCCGGTATTTCCCGTAACAGCATTTGTTCCGCTACCGAGCCGAGAATGGTTCTTCCTCTTGCAGGAAGTGACGCATAAAAACGGAATTCAACGGTCTCATCCGAAAGGACACAGGAACTACGCTTGAGGATCTCCTGGCCCGGAGATTGGATGGATATCTGTCCACTGCCACCCGTTCCTCTCGTACCGCGTGAGATTCGACGAATGTTCTGATTGAAAAGTCGGGTCAGAAAATCCTCGGCAGCCAGTATGCGATCGTCTGAGGAGAGAACAGCGTCCGGAATGGCCGTATCCCTGCGGTTGAGCCGTACGCGGATGGCTGAGGGAGCGGCATAAGGATCTCCCTGTACGTGATCCAGGTGAAGTTCAAAGGCAGAGAACTGATAGCTTGATTGAATATCTTTATATGCCTTGTAGCCTTTTCCATCGATTCGCTGCAAAGTCTGTTTCAATGTGCTCGAAGGTTCCATTGCATTCCTCTCTCGTGTTGATACAGGGCAATTATACGAAAACAATAAAAAGATTACAAGAATGGAAAGTATATTTGTGAAAAAACATCCGAAAGATTCAGGGGAACCGGTGACCAGAGGAAACCTCTGTTTTTGTTTGCAATAGCCAATTGACGTATGTTAAAATGCACATGCTTTACAGAGTACGGAGAAGTGTATAAAAAATGGACAAAATAGGGGTGCGGGAGCTGTTTGGCGTCATTAAAAGCATCTACCTGAACCGTGAGACGGGACTTCTGGTCCTGGAGTTTCCGGCGGGAAAGCGCCTGATTATCTTCATCAACGGTAACATCCGGTATGCGCGCTCAGGTGTTGACGGGGAACAGCTGGGTTCCTTTCTGGTTCACGAGGGGCACATTAAAGAGAAGGATCTGAAGCGGATCCTGTCGGCAGCGCAAAAGGCCGAGAGGCGGTTGGGCGAATATCTGGTTGCAGAGGGGATCGTTTCTGAATCCGACATCCAGAATACGGTAAAGAAACTCGTTCAGCATATCGTGGTACGACCCTTCTTTGAAGATGTGGAAGAAATGTCCTTTGAGAAAAAGGGAGTTTCGCTGGATCCGGCCCTGATGCTGAATATCTCGACGGGCAACATTCTGCTTGAAGCCATCCGTCAACTGGAAGAGAAAGATTTTCTGGAAGATGTGTTTGCAGAGCATCGGGCAGCCATCCCTGTTTTCATGGACAATCCGATGCTGCTGTTTCAGAAAGTCAACCTTACCCCGACCGAAGGGTTTGTGTTTTCCCGCATTGACGGAAAAATGAGCGTAGAGGAAATCGATAAGATTTCCAGTATGCCCCGCAGTGAATACGTCAAGACCTTGTATGGACTGCATCTGATTGGTCTTGTTGATTTTGCCACTTCGGAAAACAGTTCTTTTGACGAGGACGCGAAGGATGATGTCATGTCCAATCTGATGGACCAGCAGGCGGAGGAGGAAGTACCTGTGGGTCGTGAAGAGCCGGAACTCACGGATGAAGACATGGCCTTTGTCCGGGAGGTGGAGGAATTCCACGAGGGAATGGAAGGGTTGAATCATTACGATCTCCTTGGAGTGAACCAGCGTTCTTCCCGTGCCATCATCAAGAAATACTACTATAAGCTGATGAAAATGTATCATCCTGACCGATTTGCACACCGTCGGCATGAGGAGATTTCGCAGAAACTGGATAATATCGTAACGCGGCTGACGGAGGCATACCAGATACTGAAGGATGACGCGTTGCGAAGTCAATATGATAAGAAACTGGAAGAGAAGAAAGAAGAGAGCCCGGCAGCCCGAACAGCCGGTGGCCGTCAGACC
>DAINNF010000073.1:0-13250 GCA_036736005.1 Acidobacteriota bacterium | reverse complement strand
CCATGTTGCCGGCCACCGGTTCCATGATGATGGCGGCCACATTGCCCCCTTCCAGCGCTTCCTTCACGCTGGTCACATCGTTAAACTCACAGATCACCGTGTTTTTCGTGGTGCCCGCCGTAACACCGGGACTGTCCGGGACACCCAGCGTGGCACCTCCGCTGCCTGCCTTTACCAGCAGAGCATCGTGGTGGCCGTGATAACAGCCGTTGAACTTGATGATTTTCTCCTTGCCCGTATAGCCGCGGGCCAGCCGGATGGCGGTCATGGTGGCTTCGGTGCCGGAACTGACAAACCGGACCTTTTCCATGAACGGCAGCATCTCGTGGACCATTTCCGCCAGATCGGTTTCGATGGGGCTGGACATGCCGAAACTGATGCCGTGCTGCATCTGTTCCTGCAACGTTTCCAGCACTTCCGGATGGGCGTGCCCCAGAATGGCCGGTCCCCAGGTGCCGATGAAGTCCAGGTAACGGTTGCCGTCCACGTCGGTCATGAACTGGCCCCTGGCCGATTCAATCAGCAGAGGTTCACCACCTACCGCGCGGAATGCCCGTACCGGGCTGTTGACACCACCGGGGATTCGTTTGCGGGCCCGTTCGAACTGCTGTCTGCTCTTGGTATGATCCATGACACACTCCTATGCCTTCAAGTTTCACGGCATTATCCTATATTTTGTCCGCTATTGCCACCCGTGTGCGGGACAAGTGGGAGTAGGAGTGGGAGTGAGAAGTGAAGGTGAGAGGAGAATCGGTAAATTCACTCGTCGGTCGGCTTCATTCACGAACAGTGGCAACTTGTTGCTGACGTGAGCGGGTCAGCCAGTGGAACCGGGTCAGCAGCATCACTGCAGACACCGTCAACGCCAGTAACAGGCCCATCCAGACCCCATGCACCCCGAAACCCATATGGAACCCCATTACGTAACCGGAAGGCAATCCGATCACCCAGTAGGCCGCCAGTGTAATAAAGGTGGGGACCCTGGTGTCCGCCATGCCCCTGAGCGTACCCAGTGTTACCCCCTGAACCCCGTCCGAAATCTGGAACAGGGCCGCGATGATCAGCAGACCGGCCGCCAGCTTCTGGACTTCTACATTGTCGATATACAGGGTGGGCAGCCAGTGCCGTGTGAGCAGGAACATGATGCCGAACGTACCCATCACGGAGCCACCCAGGAGCGCCGCCTGGAGTCCGGTTCGTCGCGCCCGTTCCACATCATTTGCGCCCACCGCTTCCCCCACCCGCACCGAGGCGGCGGTGGAGATACCGATGGTAAACATATAGGTGATGGCTGCCAGATTCAGGGCAATCTGATGAGCGGCCAGTGGGTACGCCCCCAGCCAGCCGATAATCACCGCGGCTCCGGCAAACGCCCCCACTTCAAACACGAACTGGAAGCCGCTGGCCAGACCGAGCCGGACGATTTTACTCATCAGGTGCCAGTCCAGGGTCCGGAAATGCAACGTCGGATCGTATGGTTTGAACCGCTTGGCGAGCATCACGTAGCCGATCATCACCGCCGCCATCATGAAACGGGTCAGGAAGGTGGCCACACCGGCACCGGCCAGTCCCATCTCGGGCGCACCGAGATGGCCGAAGATGAACATCCAGTTGAAAAACCCGTTGGCGATGTTGGCCAGCACATTGATCAGCATGGCGGGCTTCATGATGGACAGACCTTCAGTGAACTGGCGGTAGGCTTGAAACGCCATCATGGGCAGAACCGACCATCCCAGGATGGTCAGATAGCGGTGCGCCTGCCTGCTCACTTCTTCCGGCTGGTTCAAGTGGGTTACCAGGCTGGCACCGAAAATGGTCAATGCCGCCAGACCCAGCGCGATCAGCATGGAGATCAGCAGGCCCTGGCGCAGCACGATGCCGCACCGTTCCGGTCGTCCACCGCCCTTTTCCATGGCGGTAAGCGGTGTCATGGCGATGGTGACCCCCATACCCATGACCAGGATCAGGAAGAAGATACCGTTGGACAGGGATGCGGCCGCCAGCGGCACGGCACCTACACGGCCCACCATGATGCTGTCCACCACCCCCATCATCATATGGCCCAATTGGCCGATGATGACGGGCAGCGCCAGTTTGACTGTGGATTTGATGTCTGACCGGTTGTTCACGGGAGCCCCTCGATCCGGCCGAAACCGGCCGGCAATCACGATTTGAAGCGGTCTACTCTAGCAGTTGAACGCCGGAAATGTCAAGGTCAAGTGCATGAGGGCCTGCCGGAGCGTGAAAAAACGGAATCACTTTTGTCCCGTCTGTACACAGGTATGCGCAGACATTGGGATGGGGGAAATGGTGAATCAGCTGACTCGGAAATGGGGCACTCTTCGCCGAAATCGTAGATTTTTCAGTGTCAGAAAAATGACGATTTCATAACTACCTTTAAATCAGTAAGTTAAAAAACGGCTCAACCGCCGTTCTGAGCGTAAAATCGTGGATTATTCAGATTGTCGCATGGTTGAATGACCACTATATTTAGAAGTACCGGCACTCAGCCGGTTTTTTGGACGTTGTTCGGCTGTCTCCAAACGGGACAACAGCAGATACGGGAGAATGCGAATGAATCCGATCAAGCGACATCTGGACCTGATGAAACGGGCCGTCCGGGAACGGCGGCTGCTGACGGTTCGTCATCTGGATGAACCGGCTGTGAGCCGGTGTGTCCCCTTTGATTATGAGCCGGACGGTGATGATGGACTGAAAGGCCGTTATGTGTTTTACCTGATGGAGCCTTCCGGCACGTTGGGACCCCGACTGGAGATTGCAAGCGAACGGCTGCTGGGTCTTCGCATCCTGGATCAGCAATTTGATCCGGCGGAATTTGTCGGATGGCCCAGGGACTGGTTCATCGAACGGGACTGGCCCGTGATTCGGACCGGTCGCCTGGTGAACGCGCCCGGTTTCTAGATAATCTGAATTTACCTCCCTCACCCCGACGGCGGGGGTCGGGACCATCCCGGCCCCCGTTCCCGTCAATTCCTGATCCGCCCTCTGCTATTGGGGTTTCCGGTTTCGTGAGTTCCGGTTTCCTGCTATCATGAATTTCGTTCCCGGCCAAACTTCTGTGCCGGGGAATACGTCTTGGATGGTGTTATGGAGAAGCTGGGTGAAATTCTGGTTGACATGGGCAAGGTGGAAACCCGGGATGTGGACCGGGCGCTGATCCTGCAGAAGGAAAACGGACAGAAGCTGGGGAAGATCCTCCTGTCCCTGGGTTATATTACCGAGAAGGATCTGGTAAAGGCCCTGGTGACCCAGACGGATATGCCGACGCTGACGGGAGATGATCTGCCGGCAGTGGAAGACGTGGAGCGGGTGGATACCATGCCCTACGATTTTCTGCGGAAGAAACGCATCCTGCCCATCGGCCAGGATGCGGATACCATCACGTTGATCATGGACGATCCCATGGATTTCGAGACCATCGATGCAGTGGAGACCCTTACCGGTCATCGGGTGAGAGCACTGCTTGGCATGGAAACGGAAATCCTGGATCTGTTGGGAAAGATTTACGAGGACCCGAATGAACAGGCGGTGGTCCAGGGATTGGACGATGTGTTCGGCGATATCGACGAGGACAATATCGAACAGCTGAAAGACCTGGCGTCCGAGGCACCGGTAATCCGGCTGGTGAACCAGATGATTTCCCGTGCGGTAGAGATGAAGGCCAGTGACGTTCACGTGGAACCGTTCGAGAAGTCCCTGAAGATCCGTTACCGGATCGACGGCGTACTTCATGAAGTGGAAACCCCTCCCCGTAACATTGCACCGGCCGTGATTTCCCGTATCAAGATCATGTCCAAGCTGGATATCGCTGAGAAACGGGTACCCCAGGACGGCCGTATCAACCTGCGGATCCTGGGCAAGGAAATTGATCTCCGTGTCTCAACCGTGCCCACTCTGCACGGGGAGTCGGTGGTCATGCGTATCCTGGACAAGGGCAGTATCCAGATGTACGACCTGGGCAAGTTGGGTTTCCCGTCGGACACGTTCAAGAAGTTTGAACGGCTGATTGTTCGTCCACACGGCATCATCCTGGTGACCGGACCGACCGGGAGCGGGAAGACCACCACACTCTATGCCGTTCTGAACCGGCTGAACAGTCCGGACAAGAAGATTATTACCGTGGAAGACCCGGTGGAATACCAATTGGAGGGTGTGAACCAGATCCACGTCAATTCCCAGGTGGGGTTGACCTTCGCATCCGGTCTCAGAACCATTCTGCGACAGGACCCGGATATTATCCTGGTGGGCGAAATTCGTGACCGGGAGACGGCGGAGATTGCAATCCAGGCGTCCCTGACCGGTCACCTGGTGTTGTCTACCCTTCATACCAACGATGCATGCGGTGCCATTACCCGGTTGCTGGACATGGGAGTGGAGGATTACCTGATCGCATCCACCGTGATCGGCGTACTGGCCCAGCGGCTGGTCCGGGTGGCCTGCCCCGAATGCAAGAAGCCGATTGAACTGACGACTGAAATGCTGAAAGATTTCGGGATTGAACTGCAGAAAGGCGAAAAACCGCCCACTGCCTATACAACAGACGGATGCAAGACCTGCGGGTTTACCGGATATGAAAGCCGGAAGGGCATTTTTGAAATGCTGCCGGTGGATGATGATATCCGAAATCTCATCCTGGCCAAGCCCGACAACCCCAAATTACGCGCGGCTGCACGGAAGAAGGGCATGCGTTTCTTGCGGGAGGACGGGTTCCTCAAGGTAACCGAGGGGACCACGACGCCGGAGGAAGTGCTGCGCGTGACACGGGAAGAATAAGATGCCGCGTTTCTACTACAAAGCCACCACCCGAACAGGAGATATACAGTCCGGTGAAATGGATGCCCAGAACCCGGAAGAGGTCAGAAAGAAGATCCTTGCGGGTGGCATGATTCCATTTGAAGTGACGGACGCGTCCAAGGCGGTTCAGAAAGGACTGCGGGACCTGAGTCTCGGTACCTTGTTCAAGAGACGCAAGAAAACCAAGGCGGCGGACGTGCTGATGTTCACCGAAAAGTTTGCGGTACTGCTGCGGTCCGGTCTGCCACTGGACAAGTCCCTGTCCTTGCTGGCGGAATTGAGTGACAAGGATGAGGTTCGCGTCGTGGCCGAATCGCTGCTGAAGGATGTGAACGGCGGTATGTCGCTGGCGGACAGTATGGCCCGTCATCCGGGTTTTTTCAGTTCGCTTTATGTCAGCATGATCCGGGCCGGGGAAGCCGCCGGTGTGGTGGACCGGGTAATGGAACAGCTGCTGGAATATCTGCGGGAGCGGGATGAACTGAAAAGCTTCATTATTTCTTCCCTGATTTATCCGGCCCTGTTGCTGCTGGTGGGAATCGGTACCATTGTCATTATGGTGGCGTATGTCATTCCCAAGTTTCAGGAGATCTTTGCGACACTGGATCAGGAACTTCCCGGCCCCACCAAGGTGATGCTGGCAATCAGTGATTTCCTGGTGGGGAACAAATACTGGATCCTGTTGATCATTGTGGCCATTGTGGCGGGCTACCGGTACTGGGTCCGGACTCCTGAAGGGAAGGCCAAGCGGGATGAATGGATACTGAAGATTCCGGTGATCAAGGGACTGATAGAAGAACGGGAGACGGGACGGATGGCTTCGACGGCCGGCATTCTGCTGACCAGTGCGGTGCCGTTGATCCAGACATTGAACATTGTCAAGGACCTGCTCAGCAACACCGTGTTCCGCGAGGCCATGAAGCCGGTGGTCACCGGGGCCAAGAAAGGGGACGGTGTGGCGGATCCGATGAAGGCCACGGGTGTGTTCCCACCCCTGGCTGTTCACTTGATCCGGGTGGGGGAAGAAAGCGGCAAACTGGGTCAGATGTTCTTCAAAGTCGGACAGATTTACCAGGAGAGCATCCGTAAGTCGATCAAGCGGTTCCTGGCCCTCTTCGAGCCCATTCTGATTCTCTCCATGGGTCTGATCGTGGGACTGATCGTCGCATCCATGCTGCTGGCGATTTTCTCGTTGAACGAGACGCCGTTCTGATGCAAAGATAGACAAACGAAAGGAAATTGATTCTTGATACAGGAGGTCCGAATGGACAAGCGGAAGCAAAGGGGTTTCACCCTGATTGAATTGATGGTGGTGGTCATTATTATCGGTATTCTGGCCGCGACGGTCGGGCCGCGAATTTTCCGCCGTGTCGGGGAATCCCGGGCCACGGCTGCCAAGAACCAGATGGGGATATTTGAAAACGCGCTGGACATGCATTACATCGATACCGGCCGGTTTCCTTCTACAGAGGAAGGCCTCCAGGCGCTGAACAACAAACCGGAAAACGTCAACAACTGGAAGGGACCGTACCTGAAGAAGTCAGTTCCCAAGGATCCATGGGGCAATGACTATGTGTATCGGTGTCCGGGCGAAGAGGGACGGGATTATGACATCATCTGCTATGGCGCGGACGGACAGGAAGGCGGAGAAGGCGACAACGCCGATATCGTCTCCTGGGAATAGCGGATTTACCCTGATGGAGCTCCTGGTGGTGGTGTTGATCATCGCCATTATCGGAGCTGTTGTCTATCCGTCTATCCGGCGCGGAATGGACAGTGTCCAGTATCAGCGGGATCTTCAAAATGTCGCGCTGTTCTTCAAACGGGCCCTTGTGCATTCGCGCCTTGACGGGAAGGCACGTACCATTCGTATCAGCGATGAAGGGGATGCCCTCGTGTGTGAAGAGAGGCGTCTGGTCCCGTTTTCCGGTAAACAGAAACTGGATACGCTGCTGTTGAACGGCACGCCGGTGGAAGAAATTACCATTGTTCCCTACCGGTTTTTCGTGGCGGGTGTCCGTTTCGAAAATCTGACGGTATCGGTAGATCTTTTCACCGGGGAGGTAGAGGAAGAACATGCGCAGTAACCGTGGATTCAGCCTGATTGAAGTCGTGGTCGCGGTGGCGATTCTTTCGATTGCGTCGGTGGCCATTCTCCGGTACTTTTCCCAGTCGCTGTATTCCATCGGCCGGTCCGCGGCTTCCCTGGATTACGGCGATGCCTTGAAGTACTACTACAGCGAAGCAGTCCGGCTGTATCCCACCGCTGACGAGGACGAAATGGAGTATGAGACTGACCGGTTCCGGTTCCGGTTCAGTTTTGCCGATGCTCCTTTTGTGCAAGATGAAGATTACCCGGTGATCCCCGGTGTGGAAATGAAACAGGTAACGGTCACGGTGCTGATGAAACCGGATGACCGGGAAATTTATAATCAGGTGACCTATCATGTCATGCCCGTCAAAGCTCTGCCGTAACGGGTTTACCCTGATGGAACTGCTGGTGGCCATTGCGATCACCGGCATCATCGCCGCCATGCTGTTTTCCATGCTGTCCGGAACGGTATCCAACTGGCGCAAAGCGGAGGCCCGAATGAATCGTGGATTCAAGGACGGTAACCTGTATATGCTGATCTCCGCCAAGCTGGAAGGACTCTACGAATACGATTCCAAGACGGAACCGGGACGGTATTTTCGTGCCGAGCCGGACCGGGTACGGTTCATTTCGTTTGAAACGCTGCTCTTTCCATACCGTCCGGTGGTCAGTGAGTTCTACCTGGAAGGGGAGAATCTTATGCTGTCCGAGACGCCGTATTTCTGGGACCGGGTCGGTGTGGGGGTTCCGGAACCACGGGAGCGGGTATTGAGTGAAGATGTGGCATCGCTGGATATCCATTATCTCTTGCAGGACACGGCAGTGAAGAATGATCCCGGTGAATGGGTGGACAACTGGTCGTCCGATAAGAATGTCCAGCAGACCAAGAAACTCCGGGATATCCGGTTCACAATCCGGTGGAATGATGGACGGGAGATGACAGTGAGTCATCCGTTGAAACAGGAGGCGGATAAAGATGCGCGACCGCGGTTCTGAACGGGGTTCCATCCTTCTGCTGGTGGTCTGGATCGTGGCAGTGATGGCGATTCTGGCAGCCATGCTCTCCGTCCGGACAAAGGTATTTATCCGGAATACCGCTTACATGACCGGCCGTACTACCGGCTTCATTGTGCTGGAAGGAGCCATACAGCGAACCCTGTACGACATCCTGGCGATGCCGGCCATGAAGGACCTGGAACCTGCGGATCGGAGCCGGGTGCGCTTTGAATATGAAATTGGTGGGGAGAAGGTGACCGTTTATAAGATACCGGCAAGTGCCAAACTTTCCATTCACAACATACGTCAGCAGGTCTGGAAGGAGGTCTTCATGCTCTATGGTCTCAGCGATGAAGAAGCAGCGGACATTGTGGCCTCTGTGCAGGACTGGGTGGACAAGGATGGTCTCCTGCATCCGGGAGGAGCGGAGGATGATTACTACCAGGGGGAACCATTCCCCTATTATCCACACAACGACAAGATCCTGGATCTGCGGGAATTGCTTCTGGTCAAGGGCATTACGGAAGAAATGTATTATGGCAGTGATGATATGCCGGCTCTGCAGGATTTCTTTACCGACCGGGAGGGCGGCAACAAGCTGGACATCAACACCGCACCGGGCGATCTGATCAAGGGACTTACCGGTGCATCTGATGAGGAAATGACAGATCTTATGGATGCCCGGGAACAGGAACCATTTCAGACGATTCAGGATACGCAGGAGTTTCTGGGTCCCAATGCGTTCGGCAAGGCGGTCCAGTATTTTACAACCACAGACTCTGCGGATATAATGACGCTACGCGCCACACTGAAACGGGGACGACAGACGATTGCGCTTGAGGAGACGTTTCAGCTCAATGGGCGTGCAATCAAATGGCTGGAGAGGCGCGAATGGACATATTGAGCGATTGGGTTCCCAAATCCATCCGGTTGATCGGGGAAAACACCGACGAACGGTTTGTGGTTAAACGGGGGAACATGACCGCCATTGCTGATGATGAGTCAGATGCACAGCTGGACACCTATTACCTGATTCCGTCGCGGGACGCTGTCCTGTACGCATTGATTCTTCCTGCCCAGGTAGAAGACAACCTGGACGATGTGGTCCGCTCCTTTGTGCTGGAGCGGGAACCGGTGCGGGAAGGGATCCGGGTTGATCATGCGCATGTGAAAGAGAAAGGACGCCTGAAAGTGCTGGCCTGTGTGGTCCGGGAAGATCGTTACGATCAGGTGCGCCGGTCTGCTGCCGATCGTGCTTCCGAGCTGAGCGGCATCATTCCAGCCCAGCTCCCGTTGCTGATGCATGCGTTACAGGAAGGATTCCGGGACGGTCTGTGTCTGTTCCAAGATGATGATCTCCTGATTGGATTTTATCTGAAGGACGGGTTTCCGCTGGCGTTTCTGAAAAGCCGCGGGGATCGGGATCCGGTGACGGCTGTACGACAGTTCCTGGCTGTTCAGCGGGCACCGGAGTCTGTTCCTATCGCGATGTTCGGTGAAATTGATGGAATCGGTGAAAACTGGCCGGAGGCCGTAACGAAACCGGCACCCGATTCGCTGCGTTGGGCAATGGCCCGCCTCGTAACCAGCCGGCAACTTCCGGTGCTGAATCTCCTGCCCATGCGTGAACGGAAGGTTCACCGGAAACTGTGGCGCTATGTGGCCATGGCGGTTGCGGTAATTGTGCTTCTGGTGCATGCCGGACTTGAAATCCAAGATTATAGGGAGCTTCGAAGGGAGGTCAACAGCCTGCAGGAAAACTACGATGTACGCCGGAAAGAGGCTATGGCATTGCGCAAAGAGTTGAATGAATTGGATGAACTTAGGAAAAAAGAGAATTTCTTCTCTAGACAGACAGCACAAAAGACGTTTGTCCTACGGGTGCTAAATGAGCTGAGCCGCTTGGCGCCAAACGATACATATGCCACATCGATTACCATAAGAGACAGTGGTTATTTGGATTTTAACGGAAAATCGAAAGACATGTATAGACTCATTCGAAATCTGAATGAATCTGAATTGTTTGAACAGGTTGAGAAAAAGGGTTCCAGCAAACAAGGTTCTGATGGGTATACTGCATTTCTTGTAAGGGGGACAATCGTTGATTAAGCTCACCCTCAAGAGGTCCGAAAAGCGAGCTCTGAAATTGGGAGTATTTGCTGTCGTGGTGTTAATTCTTCTAAACCTCGTGGTTTTTCCTTTCTATGATCATATCGATTTCTTGGCCAATAGAAGGGTTGTTCTGACTAAAGATTTGCGCGATTTGGTAAAGCGTCTGAAAGACTCAAAACGTATTGTTGTAGATATAAAAAGGTTAAACAACAAAATAGATGAATACGCTGACAGAGTTTTATCAGCTGACTCTGAAGAGCTAGTTCAAATTGAGCTCGAGGAACTGGTCTCCAACCTTGCAAAGGAACAAGGTCTTTCTATTTCTAATTCTTACAAAGAGAAAACACGGCAGTTGGGATTTGGATACATCCAAGTGGCAACCAGAATTACGGTACAAGGAGAATATTCTGCGATTATATATTTTCTACAAGCAATTCAAAACAGAGAGGAGCTTGTTGCAGCCACGGACCTCTCACTTAAGCATTACAGAGGCTACACTGCAACGGTGACAGTTGTGGGTTTAGCCAAAGCACGGGGGAAATAATTGTGAGGCAACCAATTTTGTTTTTTGTGTGTTTTCTTTTTCATTTGCAAATTCACGCTCAGACAGTTGATGTAATTATTGACAGCAATCTGTTTGATCCTAACCGGGGAGTTAACATGTCAGAGCAAGCTGTTCAGGCTCAAGAAGAGACACTTCCGCGTGACTTGCCTTTACTGGATGGAATTGTTGTAATTGGTGACTATAAACGGGCCATTTTTCGTTACAAGAACGAAGAGACTAGAAAGTTGGAGAATAAAATTGTGAGAATTGGAGAGGATGTTGGGGATGCACGTCTGACGGAGATAAGACAGAAAGAAGTCTCAATCGTTTTTCAAGGCACCCAATACAAACTGACTGTTGATTCTAAAGAGAGGGATAAGGATGCGCCGGGCGGTCAAAGCCAAACAACGGTGAGTCGTAATCCTTCTGCCTCGGGGCCGGAGGTAATTCACCGAAATATAGCAGTTCCGCAACAAAAGGCTACACTTGTCCCTACTGGTCGAAACAGTAATGTCCCGGCAAACAGACCCAAGAATTCGTCGATAGGTAATTCAGGAGGGCGAACTCCTTTTGGGACAAGGCGTCCTGTGAACTCCAACAAAAAAGCAAATGAAAAGAAAAAGAACCAGAAAAGGTCACCATTTTGATGTTGATAGGGGGCGATATTGATGAGTAAAAAATATATTGCGGCACTTTCGGGCATCATCCTGTTGTTCCTCTTGGGGTGTGCGAGAAAACCTGAAGCTCAGATAAAATCAGACATTGAGAAAGCCACAGAGAGAATTGATAGTGGGGAGAAACAGGAAATTGATTTAGTTGATCAGAAGGAGGAATCGCACTTTTCTGTAGTTGAACGGGGAAGGGCCACTTCATTCGGAGCAATTCCCAGCCAACTTCGAGAACACATCAAAGGCGTCAAAAGTTCTAAGGCGCAAGAATTTCCTTTATTGAATCTTGAGGATGCTTCTTTATGGGAAGTAATCAAGATAGTGGCTGATTACGAGGGCTGGAATTACGTTATTGATCCAACGGTTCCTAATAAGGGTATCAACATACGCTTGAACTCTGCAATTAACGGGTTGGACGTTGAGAATGTTCTTCATTTACTCTTGTCCATTTACGGAGTTGCAAAAGTTGAACACAATGGTTTGGTGTATTTTGTGCCCGCAAAAGGGGCAGATTACAAATTGGGAGCACCTATATACACCGGCAATAGACTAGGGGATAATATCCAAGGTGAAGGTTGGGTTACACAAGTAATCCCACTGCATTTTGTTTCACCCAAAGATATGTCTCCAATTCTGAAAGAATTTGTCTCTGCTGACGGCAAAATAATAGAGGATCCAGTGACCTCAGTAGTGGTAGTGATTGATCGTGTCCCATATGTTCAAAAAGTAATAGATATCATATCACTTTTTGATGTCAACATATTCGAGAATAAAAGGATGGCGCTGATAAGATTTGAGAATGCGTCTGCGGATGCAGTATACAATAATATTCTCGAAGTTTTCAAAGGTTATGGGGGGATATCTGGGGACAAGTACTATTTGGCGCCAATTAAGGAGCTCAATGGTCTACTATGTATCAGTTCGGTACAGGAAGTAATTGATGAAGTAAAGTTCTGGGCAGAGAAGTTTGAACATGAGTCGGAAGTTGGAGAGGCGCAAATCTTCGTTTATCATGTGGAAAATGCCAAAGCCAGTGACCTGGCGAACATTATACGGGAACTATATGCAGAGGAACATACCAGTACGAAAAACCAAGAGGGAAAAGTTGAAATGCGCCCAGTGCTCCAGAGCAACTTTAATGTAATCACTGATGAGGGTAACAACTCCTTAATTTTCAAAACGACCAGGCGGGACTACAATATCATCGAAAGAACACTGAAGCAGTTGGATCAACCCAAGAAGCAGGTTCTCATAGAAGCGATGATTTTGGATCTTTCTTTGTCCGGGAGCTTAAGCTATGGCTTTAATTGGTTTATCAAGCATGACACAGCGCTGGGCCATGCACCAGGTTTTGACTTTCAGCCCGGAGGGGAAGGAAATGCTTTTGCAGGCTCATACAATTTCCTTTTCGACACGTTTCAGCTTGAGTCGATCTTGAATGCAAATGAGGTGAAAAGTCGCACCAATGTCTTGTCAACCCCGCACATTATGGTCTTGGATAATGAACAGGCGACCATTGATGTTGGGCAACAGATTTCTATTCAAACGGGTAGTGTGTCCGTGCCTTCAGCCACACAGAACCAAACCACGGGTTTTTATAACTCTACTTCTTACCAGTATCTGTCCACTGGGGTCAAGCTCTCAGTAAAGCCAACCATTAGCTCGAATGGAACGGTTCGAATGGAAATTAACCAGACCTATTCAGTCCCAGGAAGTTCAAGTGGCACTGGAGTAAATCCTCCAATCAATAGTCGATCCGCTGAAACGATAATTAATGTCCCGGATGGGAAATCGGTGTTGATCGGGGGAATGATTCAAGAAACATACAAGAACAGTGACACACGGGTTCCTGTCCTCGGGCATATCCCTTTGTTGAAGTATTTTTTTATGAACAAGTCTCTGAGTAAGGAAAAAAACGAACTGATTATCATCATTACGCCACATGTCATGTATCAGAATGATGATGCTGTCAATATCACAAAAGAATTCCGCAAAGAGATTGATGCATTCAGGCAGGAAGTGT
>DAINNF010000072.1:0-13305 GCA_036736005.1 Acidobacteriota bacterium | reverse complement strand
GGGTTCAACCTTTCTCACCGTATTGCGCGTACTCATATTGCTGTTTGCGGTTGAAGGCAATGTGGCGATGCTGACGCGATATACTTTGGGCTTCAGGGATTCCCGGTGCTGCGCCACAAGGGCAGCAACGGTGATGGCAAACACCAGTACCACATGCATCATGATGGAAATGGCGGAGTAGGTGCGCCCGCCTTCATCCATGGTTTTGCGTTTTTCGATAACGAGGTTAACGGCCATTCGGGCCATTGTCGTCCTCCTCGATCGGAAGGGTGACCAGGGCCACGTTTTCGATCCCGGCCTCCTTGAGCCTGGCGATCAGTTTCACCACTTCCCCGTATGGAAGGGATGTGTCTGCCTTCAGGAATACTTCCCGTTTCAGCCTGGCCAGTTTCTCCATCCGTTCGGCAAAGATGCCGGGATGGACAATGTCGTCGTTGATATAGAGTTTTCGGTCTGCATCGATGGACACCACCACGCGCTCTTCTTCGATGGCGGCACCTTCCAGGGTTTCCGGCAGGTTGATGTCAATACCGGTGGTCAGCATGGGTGCGCTGACCATGAAGATAATCAGCAGGACCAGAATGACATCAACAAGGGGGGTGACGTTGATTTCAGCCAGTCCGCGATGCTCGCCCGGTTGACGGATTCCCCCGGCCATTTAACTGAAATTCCGTTCGACAATCCCCAGAAATTCCAGGGTGAAGTCTTCGATCTCGGCCGACAGGGACCGGATCTTGTTGACATAATGGTTGTAACCCCACAATGCCGGGATAGCGACTGCCAGGCCCGCTGCGGTGGCAATCAGTGCCTCGGAAATACCGGGCGCGACGGCAACCAGTGAAGCGGTTTTCTGGACCCCGATCTGGTGGAATGCATCAATGACGCCCCACACGGTTCCGAACAGCCCCACAAAAGGCGCGGCGGCCGCCGTGGTGGCCAGAAAATTGAGTGTTTTCTCGAACCGGCCGATTTCGACAATCTTGGCCCGATCCAGTACACGGGCGATACTTTCCAGATTTTTGATCTTGGGTTTACCCGGCGCGCCGGGATTCTGGTATTTCAGCTGATAGTTGAGTTCACTGAAACCTGCCAGAAAAAGTCCGGCTTCCGGGCTGTAAAGATAGTCCTTGCACGCTTCCTTGACTTCCATGAACTTGTTGGAGTTGCGAAACAGTGTGAGGAAGTCGCGGGAATGGCGGCGTGCCCGTCGAATCTGGAAGCTCTTCTGAATGATGACCTTCCAGGAGCCCACGGATAGGATGAGCAGTACAAGCATAACAAACTGGGCCACCGGGCCCATGGTCTTGAGAATGGCCACAAGATCAAACATGTCCGTTTCTCCTGAATTTTGCCTTCAGTTTCCGATGCACCCCGGGGGGAACGAAGCAACTGACGTCTCCATCGAATGCGGCTACCTCCCGAACCAGACGGGAGGACAGGTAGGAAAACCGTTCATCCGGCATCATGAAAACCGTGTCCACGGTCTTCAGCAGTTTGCGGTTCATCAAGGCCATCTGAAATTCAAACTCGAAGTCCGAGATTGCCCGGATGCCCCGGAGGATGGCGTCCGCATCAATATCCTTTACATAATCAACCAGGAGGCCGTTGAAACTGGCGATCTCAATCCGCCCGGGTTCCACGTCATCCAGTGATTCGGTGATCATGTCCATCCGCTCACCCACTGTAAACAGGGTGTTCTTTTCCCGGTTGACCAGCACCGCGACCACTACCCGGTCGAACAATTTCAGGCCGCGACGGATGATATCCAGGTGACCGTTGGTGATGGGGTCAAAGGAACCCGGATAAACCGCTGTCCGCATGCGCACTCCTCTCGGTTAATGGGACGTATCACCGTCCACTTTGGTTTGCTTTTCCGTTTTTTCCGGCACGGGTTCCGGTTCGCTCTCTTTCTGTTGATCTGTCGGTTTTTCCGGGGAAATTTTCTGGACCGCTTTTGCGGCAACGAGGGATTCCAGGAACCGGTTTACATCCACCAGTGAAACGGTACCGCCGTCTGTAACCGGTACTGCTGTAATGCCTTTCCCCTGCAGTGCACGGGCCAGCCGCTGTGCTACCAGATTACGGCCACCGGGCTGGGCCAGTGCGTTGGCCAGGATCTTCACGGCGGCTGCTTCGGCGGCTTTCTGTGCCCGGATCGCATCCGCTTCCTGTCGGGCTGCGTACAAAACGGCATCCCCTTTCAATTTGGCCTGCTCAAATTCGCCACGGGCGGCCTCAATAATCCGGTTGGCTTGTGCTCTTGCATCGAATTTTTTCCGTTCGACGTCTTCCGCGGCGGCCTTGGCCAGGGACTGGTATTCCCGGGTCTTCTGGTCGTAGAGTTTCCGGTCTTCAATGGCTTTCTGGTAACGGTCTTCGAACCGGTAGTCATTGACCATGACATCGGTGACGCTCAGTCCCATCGGTTTCAGAGAAGCATTCAACTGCTGGATGGACGCTTCCACCTGTTGCTGTCGAAGATCCGCATCATAGAATTCTTCCGCAGACAGCTTTCCCAGGGTGTAGCGGAGGACGCCCCGGCTGACCGGGCGAACAACCTGGTCTTCTATCTCCCCGATGGTTTCTCCCACATGCTTGACGACGAGCCAGGGGGTATCCGGATTGACACGCCAACTCAGCGTAATGTCAACCCAGATGTCGTTACCATCCGTGGTTTTCAATTTCAGTTCATCCCGTCCCGGGCGGGACCCCTTGTCGTCACGCCGGGTCATCTCCAGTTTCTGTTCGGATTTCTTCAGAATGGTGAACCCGGTGAACGGGGGAATATATACATGGTATCCCGTTCCATAGGACGCTTCCTGCACACCGGTGTCGCCGGTGACCGAAAGATAGACGGTTTTGACCCCCACTTCATCGGTACTGACCTGGGCGCATCCAATGGCAACGGTCAGCAGAACCAGCGCCAGGAACCGTGTCAGCTGTTTCATTGGTCCACCCCCGAGAGTTTCAGCAGTTGGGGCAGGCTCAACGGATTTACACCGTTTTCCCCGCCGGTCTGTACGATGATCCGGTCCAGTCCTTTGAGAACCTCAGCCATTTCCAGTGCGGCAACCCGCTGACCCCCAGTCCCGTCCAATGCCTGTTGGATGAGCGCGTCCCCTTCGGCACGGGCACTTTCTTTCAGGCGGGTGGCTTCCGCCTGCTTCAGTGCCAGGTATTTGTGGGCGTCTGCGCGGATCCGCTCCGCTTCCGCCTCGCCACGCTGAACTTCTACTTTGGCGGTCGCTTCGCCCTGTGCTTCAATCCGTGCCAGTTCCGAGGCCCGCTCAGAAGCACCGGTACGGGACTGGTTCATCAGGGTCAACTGGTCCGCGAGCTTTCGTTCCCGGATGGCCGCTTCGAATTCATCCCGATAATTGTAGTCGCGGATCAGAATGTGTACCGCTTCAATGCCGTTTCCGGCGAGACGCTCATTGAACGACTCGACGGCGGCCAGTGCCTGTGCTTCCCGGGAGTCAACGTTGTAGAATTGTTCCGCGGAGAGTTTTCCCAGGGTGGCCTTCAGTACCGAAATGAACTCCGGCCGGACCTTCCGTTCCCGGTAATCGTGTCCCAGCGTAGCCAGCAGGTGGGGAGCGGATTCCGGTATGATCCGGAACAGCAGTGTGGCGTCCACGTAAACGCTTGTCCCGTCCGACGTCTGAATGAATACACTGTCCCGTTCTTTCCGGTCCCCCTGTCCCGTGTCTGCAGTCATTTCCAGTTTCTGTATCCGCCCATTGAAGAGGTCCAGGGTTTCCACAAAGGGCAGGATCAGGTACATACCCGGTTTCAGATACGCTTCGTCAATCCCCTGGTGCCCCGTAATGGGAAACAGCCGGGTCTTGACACCGATCTCACCACGTTCCACTGTCTTCAGTCCAAAGACCAGCAAGGGTACCAGGATCACCAGCAGCAGGATGGCGATGCCCAGCGTTTTCTTAGCCATTATCTCCCCCAATCAGTTCGGCCGCATGTTTCAGTGACGTGTCTGTGATGTCCTTACCACCGGTCATGCGTGCAATCTCTTCCAGTCGCTTATCTTTTGATAACGATTCTACCATCGTGCGCGTTCGACCATCAACCACGCTCTTTTGAACCCGGAAGTGAATATGGGCGGCAGCAGCCACCTGCCCCAGATGGGTGACGCAGAGAACCTGACGTCTGCCGGCCAGTTCCTTGATCTTATCCGCCAGAGCTACCGCTGTCTTGCCGCCGATGCCGGCATCCACTTCATCGAATACCGCCGTCGTCTTCTGCCCTTCGGGCCCTGTCAGGAGATTCACGGCCAGCATGATGCGCGAGACTTCCCCGCCTGAAGCAATTTTGACCAGCGGCTTCAGTTCCTCCCCGACGTTGGGGGAAATCAGGATCTCTGCTGTTTCCAGCCCCTGGGGAGTGTGCGGGTAGGCCATCAGTTCACCTATGGCCGTGTCGGGTGCGTCCGTGATGTCCAGGTTGAACCGCACCCGGACGTCGGGCATGTCCAGCTGTTTCAATTCAGCGGCCAGTGCGGACGAGAAGCGTTCAGCAGCCTGGCGTCTCGCCCCGGACAGCGTCCGGGCTGCATCCAACCAGTATTCATGTGCGTTTCGCACCTCTTCTTCCTGTTCCTTGAGTCGCAGATCCAGCTCTTCCAGTGTAGACAGTTCGGTTCTGCATGTATTCAGGTGTTCCTGAATGGCGCTGACGGAATCACCGTACTTGCGCATGATTCGTTCAATCTCCACCAGGCGGCTCTCGATTTCGTCCAGGGACGGACCGTCCTCCTCCAGATCGATACCCGCCTGTGCCATGTCCCGCTCCAGTTCACCCAACGTGACTTCCAGTTGTTCCAGCGGTTCCAGATAGGGCTGGAACCGTGTCTGCAATTCGCCAAGGGAAGCGACCAGTTGATGCAGCCGTCCCACCCGTTCTCCCAGCGAGCCGCTTTCGGGGTCGTCGAGTATACCTTCCATTGCCTGGAGGGTGTCCCGGATCCGGTTGGTGTGTTTCAGGAATGTTTTCCGTTCGGTCAGATTCTCCAGTTCATCCGGTTCGACAGCCGCCGTTTCGATCTCCCGGATCTGAAACCGCAGCATATCAATCCGCTGGTTTTTCTGGTGCTCATCCATGGAAAGCTCCCGGTAGCGGGACTTGGCGGTTCGGACAGCCTCATGGTGGCGGGCCAGTTCCGTGAGCAGGGGCTCGTTCTTCGCAAACGCATCCAGAAAATGGAGATGGTGTTCCGGTTGGAGCAGCATCTGCTGGTCGTTCTGAGAGTGGATCTGGACCAGAGTCCGACCCAGTTCCGACAGCTGCCCCAGTGAAACCAGTTCTCCGTTGACCATGGCCCGGCTGGGACCGTCCTGCTGGATGATGCGTTTGACAGTGACCACATCCTCCACCGGAAGGGACATGTCCCCCAGCGTTTTCCGGATTTCACCGTCCGGATCGTCGAAAACGCCTTCCACGACAGCACGCTCGGCTCCGGTTCGAATCATGTCCCGGTAAGCGCGGCCACCGGACAAGAGTCCCACGGCATCCACGATAATCGATTTTCCCGCACCGGTCTCACCGGTCATGACATTGAAGCCGTCGTGAAACGAAATTTCCAGATCATCGGCAATTGCCAGGTTCTGGATGTGCAGATATCTCAACATGGTTCACCCCCAAGGGGAAGCTTGAGCCGGACCAGTGTTCCCTGTCCCGGTTTGGAAAATACGTCTACGTCGCCGCCGTGTTCCCGGAGAATCTGACGGGTAATATGCATCCCCAGTCCGCTTCCGGTCAATTTGGTGGTATAGAAGAGGTCAAAAATATCTTCCAGCTGGTCGGCTGGGATGCCGGAACCGTAATCCCGGATGTTGATCATCAGCTGTTCTCCGTTCCGGGATTCAGAGCACCAGATTCGAACCGTATCTCCAGGAGCGGATGCTTCAATGGCATTTTTCATGATATTCATGACGGCCCGCCTTATCTGGTTGGGATCCAGGCAGACAGTTGGAATTTCCCGGTTCCGGATATCCAGGCTCAATCCGGCGTCCACCAGTTGGCCGTGCATGAGCGTGGAAACTTCTTCAATGACTTTGTAGGGAGAAATGACTTTTCGCTTGGGTGTAGGCATTCGGACGAAGGACAGATAATCATCGGTCAGATTGCTCAGATGGTCCACTTCCGTTTCGATGGTCTGCATCAGATGCCGCAGTTCGCTGCTCCGTTTGTCATCCATGCCCTCCAGTTCGTCCTGCACCAGCTCCAGATTCAACATGATCGAACTCAACGGATTCCGGATCTCATGGGCCACCTGGGCGGCCATCCGTCCCACCACCGACAACCGTTCGCTTTGAATCACCTGATGCTGCAGTTTCAATTGACGGGTAATATCCCGGACAATGGCGGAAAACCCGACTTCTTTGCCGTTGGAATCCCGGATTACGGTCCGTGTGATGTTGACGGTAATACGCCGGCCGTCTTTGCGGATCCGATCTGTGACATAATTCTGGATGACCCCTTTTGCGAGGGCTTCCCTGGTGAAAAAGGCCAGCTCCTTCCGGTCTGCAAGGTCTTCGGGGATCAGGATGTCCAGTGGCTGGTCACCCATCTCTTCGGCCGAGTATCCGAAGATGCTCTCGGCCCCCCGGTTCCAGAGGAAAATCCGGTTATCCAGCGTAATGCCCAGAATGGCATCGGCAGAATCGTTCAGAATGTTGATCAGGATATTGGTGGTTTCCTTGACCCGGTCGTCTGCTATTTTCCGGTGGGTAATGTCCTTCAGAAAGATCAGATAGCCCTTGTCCTCCGGGTCCAGCTGGAAGGGGGTAATGCAGACTTCCGCCCAGAGTGACCGGATGCCGCTGCTGACGACTCTCACCGGCACATCGGTCAATCCGTCCGGATGCTGACGCATCATGGTGACCAGCCGTTGAAATTCCTGTTTTTTCCCCTTGAGAAATTCCCAGACCCGGATGCCGATGGTGTCTTCCGGTTCCACACCCAGCAGCCGTTCGGCGCCGCGATTCAGATACCGCACACGTGCCTCCTGGTCCACTTCCAGAATGGCCAGCCCTGTGTTGTGAAACAGCTGCTTAATCCGGTTGTCCGACTTCATCCACCAGCTCCCGGACAAATACAAAGTTGACCTCACGGTCCAACCGGGGCATTTCCGCTTCCAGAACGGCAACGGTTTCCGGATAGTTGTGACCGATGGCCACCACATATCCATGGTCCCTGGCGATGTCAATCACTTCTTTCAACTGAGTCCGAATGTCATCCGGCTCACGGGAATTGTCCAGAAACACGTTGCGGGAAATGGCGGGCACACCCAGTTCACGGGCCTCCTTGATGACGACCGTATCCGGCGTGGTGCGGGAGTCCACAAAGAAGAGCCCTTCCCGTTTCAGCTTGCTCAGAATGACCCGCATGGTGAACGGCAGCGCGGTAATCTTGGAGCCCATGTGGTTGTTCATACCCCGCGCATACATAACGGAATCCAGTGCCGCCTGGATTTTCTGTTCGATCTTTTCGGCAGAATCCTTTTCAAACACGGCCCCGGGACCGGGGTCCTGCGCCGGATAATCGTACGGTTCCATGGGCATGTGAACGATCATCTCGAATCCACGTCCCCGTGCCATGGTGGCGCATTCCCGTGTGTAGCGGCGAAACGGGATGATCGCAAATGTGATGGGGTACGGGATTTCCAGTGCCCGTTTGTAACTCCGCATGCTGCCCAGACCGACATCGTCCAGGATAATGGCCACTCGCGGCTGCCCGGTCAGTTTCCGTTCCGGTCTCTGTGTGGGCGTTGTCCTGTTTTCGGTATAGCGCGGCTCTTCCGGTTTTTTCGGCTCCGGTTTGTGTGCGGCTCCGGACAGGATCAACCGGTAGACATGGCCACCGGAATGGACCGCAATGACCATGTCTTTGCCTTTTTCCGCGGCACGGATACGGACAGCGTAGGGTTCCAGATAATGGGCCAGTTGTTTGCGGATTGCATCCACCTGGTCCGGTCGCGCGGATGCTTTCAGGCCCGGCTCCTTCGAGCTTTTGTCAATTGGTGTGGTTTCGGTTGCGGGGATGCCCACCTTGCTCAGCGAGAGAATCATGGCGTCCCGTGCAAAAGTCGGAGGGACCGGATCTTTCGCTGTAAATACCATGTAGCCCACAACGGACAGCATGGTAACCGCCAATATGGTCAGGGCGATACGGAAAATGATTCTGGATGTGGACGTCTGGGTCCGCTTGTTGCGGGACCGTCTAGGCCGCCGTTTTCGAGTCATCCGTTTCTTTCAGCTCCTTAAAGAACGATTCCAGTTTCGGGGCCAGTTCACTATCGTCGATGTAGGAACGGATATCCGGTTTGCGTCCGTCCTTTTCGCTGGGTTCGTAAAATACGGTGGCCAGTTCCACATAGGCGCCGTTCTCCAGTTCGAACAGCTCACAGGAGAATGCTTTCCCGGAAGTGGGGGTGCCCATCAGGGTTACATTTTCCTGGCCTTGAAGCAGGTTGGCCAGGACGTCAGCTGCATTCATGGTGTAGGAAGAGGTCAACAGGACCACCGGGACCGGAATCCGGACATCTCCCGGTGAAGCGGTCAAGGCTTCCGAGTCGTTCTTCCGGCGTTGTGTGGCCAGGGCCTGTTTTCCCTTGATAGCCGCCGCAAGTCTCAGCATGTCCGTATAGTGGTCATCCTGGGTGTAGCGGAGATCCAGCACCAGTTTTCCCTGTTGCGATGCCATGTCGCCTGCCCGTTTCAACAGCTCAGGGCTGAACGCCAGTACCTGAAGGACATCCGTCGTTCCCAACCGGATTTCTCTGAACGGGGGTTCGCTGATTTCGGCAAAGTGGAGATCGGTGTCAACGTCTTCGCCTTTTTCCATGGCGTAGTAGGTTACCGTGAGCGTCTCACCTACTGAACCCTTCAGCAGTGCCCGGATCGCAAACAACGGAAGGTCCCAGGTATACTGTCCGTTGATCTTCTGGATGATGGTACCCGGTATGATACCCTGCCGGTCCGCTTCGCTGTCCGGCACCACGTGCACCACCTGGGCATATCCGTTTCGTTTGATGACCCGGATTCCCACCGAGCCCGATCGGGTCAGTCGTTCCTGAAGCTTTCCCATCAGACCGTCCGGTATGTAACTGTTCTGATCGAAAACACTTTCAACCGCGCCACGGAATGCTCCTTCCATCAGGAACGATTCATCTACGGGTTCCACGTATCGTGCTTTCACAATGTTGTACACCTTTGCGAATACGGAAAATGCCCGGTACGGATCGGTGGCGGTTCCCTTGTGTTTCAGATTGACGGCCACGACCGCGGTAACCATGACAACGGCTGCAATGAGCGAAACTTGTATCAGTCGTTTGAGCATAAAATCTCTCCAGTCGGACGGGGGTGTATGGTCAATTCCGGCTGACCCACTTCATGGGGTCCTGCGGTTCCCGCTTATGCCACAATTCAAAATGAAGCGCGTCACCGTGAACGGAGGCGGTACTACCCGATTCACCGATCACGTCTCCCGTCGCTACAACTTGATTGATTGTAACAGAAAAGCGTTTCAGATGGGCGTAGAAACTGTAGTAGTCCGATCCGTGGCTCACAATGATCAGGCGTCCGTAAGACTTGTACCAGCCGGCATATACCACCACGCCGTCATAGAACGCATGAACCGGTGTCCCCTCCGGTACCCGAAGTGTAATGCCATTGTTTTTCAGATAGGTGCCGAATTTCCGGTTGCGAACCTTTCCGAACCGCTCCAACAGGGTGCCGTTTTTCACAGGAAGGGACAACAATGCCCGGAATCGTTCAATGGATACCCGGGAGGGGTCCTGTGGCGTGGGGGTCTTGTCCAGGGTATTGACCAGGTCGGCCATCAGGACATTGCGCTGTTTGACCAGGTCGGCATACAAATCCGTCTGATTCCTGATTTTCCGGTACAGGGACCGTTTTTCCTGATACGTTTTGCGATAGCGGGCATGAAGGTCGTTCAGTTCCTGGAGTTTCTGCTGAAGGTAGGCCGACTTCTCTTTCAGGGAGTTCTCATAGGCTTGCTGCTCGGTACGCAGGATTGAGAGATCATTCAGTGCTTTCCGGTCCCGCTCGGCCAGGTGCAGAAAGGTATTCATGGAGTGGACCAGTTCATCCTCGGTGTCCGGTTCCATGAGCATTTCGAAGAACAGATAGTCCTCTTTCCGGTGCAGACTTTTGAGGCGTTGTGACAGGTATTCCCGCAGATGTTTGATTTCTCTGCCGATGCGGTCCAGTTGTTCTCTTATGGTGGTAAGGTCTGCTTCCGTCTTTTCCTTTTCACGGAATGTGTCTTCCCGCCGGGCCATCAGCACTTCCAGCTGCGCTCCGTAATATTCCACCTCTTCACTCAATGATCGGGATTGGGAAGACAACTGGTTCAAGCGGTTCTGCAGTTCCCGCAGGTTGCGACGGACAATATCCACGTTCCGGTTCCCCTCCTGCCCGGCAAGCGGACAAAGGGTGAGGGTCAGGACCAGGATAACGATCATCCGTCTCATATCACCATCTGCCTCCAGATTTCCCACAGGAACAGAATCAGACCGAAACCGGTTATGATCACGGAAATGGCAATATAAATGATGGCGGAAAGTGTGGACGATGTCCGGATCCGGCTTTTCGTACTGCTCAGAATGGCTCCCAGATGAACGACCACCACAAGGGCCATCAGACCGATCGGTAGAATCAACTGCTGAAACAGCAGGGCAACCGGGATCTCCGTGGCCTGAACGCGGTACCAGGCGAGAAACATACCCGCGACCAGCAGACCCATGGCCCCCCCGCCGAAAATCAGGAACCGTCCGAGATCACCGGCGTAGGCAAAACCGGCACCCGGGAATACGATATTCCAGTACAGTACTTTCCGGTGGATCGGATCCAGTTTCTGGATATCCAGGTCCAGCCAGTCAGGCAAGGAAATGCCGGAACCGCTCAAGACGTTCATCCACCTCCCTGCGTGTAACGGACTTCAACCGTTCCACGCTGAAATTCTCGATGTTGAACGAAGACAGGACCGTGCCCACGTGGAGGGCTTTTCGGAATCCGTCCATGTTCCACATGCCGTTCAAGGACAGGGTGCCCATAAACCCGGCTGCAAACGTGTCTCCCGCACCGGTCGGGTCCACAACCGTTTCCATGGGGAACGCGGGAGCCAGTGCAATATCCTCTTTTGTCAGTACGGCCGCTCCGAATTCACCCCGTTTGATCACAACGGCGCCGGGTCCCATGTCCAGAATGCATCGCCCCGCCTTGAATACGTTGGTTTCTCCGGTCAGAAGAAAGGCCTCTCCATCATTCACGAACAGTAGATCGATCCGTTCCAGCACCTTCATCAGGTCGTCGCGGGTGGTGTTGATCCACAGATTCATGGTGTCGCAGGCAACAAATCGCTCCTCTCCCACCTGGTCAATGACCTGGTTCTGGAGTGCCGGGTGAATGTTGCCCAGGAATACCATTCTTGCATCCAGATAACAGTCCGGAATGGTCGGTACAAACTGTGCAAAAACGTTCAATTGGGTTTCGTGTGTGATGGCTTCATTCAGGTTGTCGCCATATTCACCCTTCCAGAAGAAGGTCCGGCCTTCTGTAACTTTCAGCCCTTCGAGCCCGATGTCCCGGGTTTTAAGCAGGGCCAGATCGTCCGCCCCGAAATCTTCACCAACCACTCCCACCAGGTTCACCCGGTCGAACAGGGAGGCGGCGATAGAAAAATAGGTCGCGGAACCGCCCAGTACACGGTCACGTTCCCCATGGGGTGTTTTCAGGGAGTCATAGGCAACTGAGCCAACAGCAATGATGGACATGTCCACTCCTTTTGGAAAACCCGGTGGCGGACGGGATGAACCCGTCCGTACCGGTTAGCAATCGAATCCGGGGCGATTCTACCACAGGAATGGACCTGAATCAGACAGACGCCTGCTATTTTGCGTGTTTGTGGGTGTACAGTCCCTGGAATTCAGCCAGCAGTTTACGCAGGGCATCGGTATGGGCGGTATCGGTTGTCTGCTTGGCCTTCATCGCATGGACGATCATCCGGTGGATCAATTCCAGGCTTTTCTGGTATTTATCGTACCCGTCCGATCCCGGTTCCACAGGTTTGATCCGCTGGGTCAGGAAATACTGAACCAGGACTTCCCGGAACTGATTTGCATGGTCTTCCTTGGTCATTGTCCAGCGAACGACCTGGTTATAGTTGACAGGTTGCTGTCCACTCAGTCCGGTGATCTGTTTCATGGCCTTTTCCATGGTGTCGATATGCTCGGACAACATGGAAAAACGAACGTCATCATGGTAAATACCGCAGGGCACCTCGCAATGGGTGAATGCCGGTCGACTGACCAGGGTCATCATGACCAGAACAAACAAAAAAGATAATGATCTCGCTTTCATACTTTACTCCTTTGGTCGAGTTTCATAATCACTATATCACAAGATGCGAATACGTGCGGAATCGTTACGGAAAAAGGGCGGATGAACGGATGGCGAAGGGAGAAATGGTGAGGTACAATGGAGCCAGCATTCATTGACGCAGTGCATACATAATGATACGATAATGTGAATTTTTACCCCAGGAGGAGTGGATGACCAATACGCAGTCCGTTCCGGAAAATGGTCAGCAAATCACCGTGAAAGACGGTGTGCTGAACGTTCCGGACAACCCGATTGTGCCATTTATTGAAGGAGACGGAACCGGACCCGATATCTGGCGGGCAACCTGCCGGGTGCTGGATGCGGCCGTCGAGAAGGCCTATGGTGGAAAACGGAAGATCCACTGGATGGAAGTAATGGCCGGAGAAAAGTCATTCAACAAGACGGGTGAATGGCTGCCGGATGAAACATTGAAAAACCTGGATACCTTCAAGGTGGCCGTGAAGGGTCCGTTGACGACCCCGGTCGGCGGCGGCATCCGTTCCCTGAACGTGGCATTGCGTCAGATGCTGGATCTGTATGCCTGCGTCCGTCCGGTTCGGTATTTCACCGGCGTGCCGTCTCCGGTGCTGCGTCCCCATGAAGTGGACATGATCATTTTCCGGGAAAACACCGAAGACGTTTATGCCGGTATCGAATGGATGGCCGGAACCGCCGATGCGGAGAAGGTCAAGAATTTCCTGCTGAATGAAATGGGTGTGACCAAGATCCGGTTCCCCGAAAGCTCTTCGTTCGGGATCAAGCCGGTATCCGAAGAAGGATCCAAGCGGATTGTCCGCGCGGCAATCCGTCACGCGCTGCAGCAAAACCGCAAGAGCGTGAACATGGTACACAAGGGCAACATCATGAAGTTCACCGAGGGCGGTTT
>DAINNF010000071.1:0-13420 GCA_036736005.1 Acidobacteriota bacterium | reverse complement strand
AGGAGCACCCGGCAGGACACACCGGAATGTTGACCACAATGATGAATCGCATGGAAAACAGACCGACACTGGTCGTCAGCTGCACCGATTCATCCACCGCCCGGGACGCAACGGCCCCCCTGCGGGAAGGCTTCTATCCCGGGCTGGATATTCTCGTTCGAACTCCAGAGTCCGCCCGGCTGCTCGATCGGTTGGCTCCCCATACCCGGCACATGGAGATTTCCGATACCACCCGGTTCTATCTCTGCGCAAACGAGTCGTGTCAGGCACCCGTCACCGATATCAACGTGGTCGTGGCCGCTCTGAACCAACCAACCGGAGACTTGTGACCAACTCAACTGCGGTGCATAATAATCAATTGAGCAAACGAACAACCAACTGAACACAGGAGAGGAAATGAAGAACTTCATCATGATATGCCTCTTGATGGCAACCGGTCTACCAGTATGCGCCGGAAACCAGCTGCTGACAGTTCCGGAAAAAACGGATTACCGTTCCACATCCCGTCTCTCGGATGTCAACCGGTTTTTCTCCGCACTACAGGACCGATATCCGGAACAGGTGATTCGCACAACCATGGGTCAAACAGCCGGCGGGTATGACATCCCTCTGGTCATCCTGGGAAATCCCGCCGTACCGGAGCCAGCCTCCGCCAACAGACCGTGTATTCTCCTTGTTGCCAACATTCACGGCGGTGAAGTGGAAGGGAAAGAGGTCCTTCAGATGATTGCACGGGACCTGTTGGAAAGTCCGGACTCGACCATCCTGAGAACATTCACCATTTTGATGGTGCCCGTGTTCAACGTGGACGGAAATGAACAGATCAGCCCCGACCACAGGAGTTATCAGAAAGTAAAAGATGGCGTCGGCCTGCGTACGAACGGTCTGAACATGGACCTCAACCGAGATTTTGTGAAACTGGAAGCACCGGAAACACGGGCACTGGTCCAGCTCTTTGACCGGTGGCAACCCTTTGTGTATGTGGATTGCCATACGACGAACGGCAGCTATCACATTGAACCGCTGACGTGGACCTGGGGAGCCAACCCGAACGGCAACCGCAGTATGCATACCTATATCTACAAGTCCCTGTTTCCGGGGGTAAACGAACTGGCGATGAAAAATCACCATATCATGGCAATACCATACGGTAATTTCGATGATCCGTTCAATCCGACCCGCTGGGAAACTTTTTCCAGCCGGTTGGTCTACGGCGTCAGCTATTTCGGTGTTAAAGGCGCGTACGCTTTTCTGAATGAAAATTATGCCCATGCCGATTTCCCCACCCGCATAAAAGCCTGTTATGCGTTCATTGATTCTCTGCTTCAATATGCCCGGGATCATGAGAAGGACATGCTCGCCATCATGCAGCAATTCAGGAAACAGGATGGCGTCGAATACTGGGATCAGATCGAGCCCCGTCTCTTTCCTGACCCCGTCACCATCCGTGGATTCCGGATGGAGAAATCGGATACTGGCCGGGCAGTACCAACGGATGAGCGGGTGGACTACAAGGTCAGCTATGTGGGAGACGCAACAGGAACGGTACGACATATTTCAGGAGCATACGTTTTTCCACCCGTACTCACCAACCTGGCCGACCGGCTCCGGATGCACGGCATCCATGTTTACCGGACAACAGAATCCGTTTCTGTGCCGGCGGTCGCCTATGACATTGATTCTCTCACCTTCTCGGACAGACCTTTTCAGGGTCATGTCATGGTCACCGATGTCAAGGGATCATTCCAGGACATAACCTGTGAACTGAAACCGGGGTGGTTTGTGGTTCCGCTCAACCGAACCCAGCCGTACCGACAACTTGCCGCCATTCTCCTGGAGCCCGAAAGCGAAGATGCCCTCCTCCGATATGGTCTGCTCAATACACTGATTTACCCTTCACAATGGCGCGACCGAACCGGCCGCTATCCCGTCTACCGGACACCGACCGTGCCGGCAGCCGGAATGGAACTGATCCCATGACTGTGGACCTGGAAACCCTCAAAAGCAACCTGTTGATGAGGGGGTATGAGGCTGTCCATATCGTCAACCGGACCCGCTTGATTCATTGGTTTGATCGATACATCGTCCGTTTCCAGACCGTTGGTTTCGGAGGTTCCATCACCACCCGGCAACTGGGACTGCCCGACCGCTGCCGCAGGGCGGGTCAAACCGTCCTGGATCACTGGGACGTACCGGATGAAATGAAAAACTCCGTCCGGCACGAACAACTGTCGGCAGATCTATTTGTAACGGCTGTCAATGCGGTGACATCGGACGGCATCCTGGTCAATGCCGATGGCATGGGAAACCGGGTTGCAGCATCCATATTCGGCCCATCAGCCGTACTGTGGATCATCACGCCCAACAAAATCGTGGACAATCTCGCCGACGCATTCCACAGGATCCGGCATGTTGCCACGCCGAAGAATGCCCGCCGATTGGGCATCAAAACACCCTGTGCACCGGATATGATATGTCGGCAATGCCTGTCCGAGCAGAAGATCGACCGGGTGTACAGCATATTTGAGTATTGTCCGTCCGGAAACAAACAGAGCATCATATTGCTTGATGAGCCGCTCGGTTATTGACTTAATCTCAGTCTCTCCGCTACAATTTCAAACATGAATAAAGCCGAGCTGATTGCCAGGATCAAAGAAGCGGCCGATCTTTACAGGGATGGCCGATATTATGAGTCGTTTCAACTGATTCAGCCTCTCCACGGGAAAATCAAACATGAAAAGGTTGAAAAACTCTACCGTGCGACCAGGACCAAGGTTCTCACAGCGCTTCATCATCTGATGGAAGAAGAGCGTTTCGGCCGCATACAGGACCTGTATAAACGTCATCTGGAACCGGCCGGGGATCCGGAAATCGAGATTATCGCCCAGGAAGCTGAAAGCCGAAACCAGGGTCCTCAGTCCGAACCGATGGAAATCAGCGCTGATGATTTCGGACCCACAATGGAAGATTCTGTCACCGAGATCATGTCGGATTCCTGGATTCAGGCCGTAGCCGATGAAGAAACAGAATCCATGGAGACTTCTGATTCCCGCCTGTCTGATGCCGCTGCTGCGGAAATAGAAGTGGAACCGGAAGAAGACGACCTGGAACCCGGACCGGGGCCTGAAATGGAAACAGGCGGCGTACCGGACGAACTGGATATCAATGAATTGATTCAACGCGGTGTTTCCCTGTACGAAGTCGGCGACGTGCAAAACGCATTGAAAACATGGGAACACGGACTCAGCCTGGAACCGGAAAACGTTATCCTGAAAGAATACATCGCCAATGCCAGACGGGAGCTGCACCTGGATGAGCCGGAGAACGAAAGCGAACAGGAAGCGGACACGCCGGCGGAGCCTTCCGGTGAACTGGACCGCGACGAACTGAACCGCATCGTCGCAATCGGGCGAGCAGGCGAGGTGGACAAAGCCCTACGTGAACTGGACCAACTGGCTGCCAGAACAGGGGAATTGCCGGAAGTGCTGGAAGCCCGAAACTATCTCAGTTCACTGGAACTGGACTACGGCGTCAGTACGGCCGTCGCACGTTCCAAGGAGCTCCTGGAAAACCGGCGTGCTTCCGATGCTGTCAATCTGCTGGAAAAACAACTGGAAAAGTTCCCCGGAAATGAAACGCTGGAAGAAGCACTCCGTCACGCACGGAAAACCCAATCGGAACAGACCGCCGCAGGAGGCATGGGCACCCTGGAATTGGATTTCGACGCAAAGGGAGAAGAGACAACCGCTCCTCCTCCCCCCCCTATCGCACCGGACGAAACCGCATCCCGCAAGCGAAAGATGGTTGTTCAGCCGGATCAGGCCGGCAGGAAGCAATGGATGATACCGGTCATTGTGGTCTCCGCGCTGGCAGTATTGGCCATCCTTGCTTATCTGCTGGTTCCCCAGATTCGTCTGCAACAGTTCTACAGCAATTTCCGGAAAGCACAACAACCGGAAACAAAACAGGCCTCAGGCCCGAAGACTGCCCGGGAGAATGATCAGCGGGCCGAACATCACAAGGAGCTGGTGGAACAGGCAAAACGTTTCTATAACCAGCGGAGATATTTGTTCAGCTATTACCTTTTCCTCCATGCCAACAGCCTGCTGCCGCTGTCCGAAACGGACCAGCAATTCCTGTCAGCTGCGCGTAATGAAATGAAATCCGATATCAATGAGCGCCGGCTGAGCCGGAACGCCGATCGCGCCATGCAACAGGCACGATACGACGATGCCATCTCCGCCTATTACGAGTTGCTTTCCGCCCAGCCGGACAATATCGGGTATAAAAAGAAGCTCATCAACGCGTATGAGCAGGCGGGAATTCAGAGCGCTTTCCAGGGGAAAGGAGAGCTTGCCCGGGAATATTTCGAATATGGAACCATCCTGGATCCGGCCAACCCTGTCCTGAAAAAACATATTGAAGTCACGACCCGATATATCAGTGGTCTGATAACTGAGAACCAGGTCCGCCAATGGTTCTACTTCTTCCGTTGACGACATGCCGATCAAATGCAGATCCTGCGGTCACCTGAACAAAGAGGCAGCTGAGCGATGTGAACGTTGCGGATGCGATATCCGGTATTCCGCCATGTTCGACGACATGATGCGGATCCGGGAGTCGGAATCTCGATACCTGTTTCCTTTACCCGAAGAAGAGCACGCAACGGATGGTGTGCCGCTGCTTTCTGACGAAGTGGACGACGACCACGCCGAACAGGACCTGACAATCGAAAAACCCAGACCCGCTTCTCCGGTCCGATCCTCCCCACGCGAAAAAAACGCCAGTTCATCTACTCCTCGTTTCTTCCTGCTGATAACGGTGGAATTATGCACCTTTATGGTCCTGTTCTTCTGCTTCACTGTGTTGTGCCGGATGGCGGCCCCCCAACTGGTCATCCCCAACTGGAAAATCGCAATCGTGGGTCTCAGTTTCCATGCTTTCCTGGAGGGTTCACTGGTGTGGTTCGGTGCCCGGCCCCTGGGTGTGATTCTCGCTGAAAAAGCCGTTGCCGGTCATTGAACAAGATCGGAAGGTAGAAGGCCGTATCGCTTCTTGAACAAGGTACTGAAATAGTGCGGATCGGAAAAACCCACCATCTCGGCAACCTCTTTCACAGTTGGCTTCAAACCGCGGGACTGCAGGATTTCGAACGCCCGGTTCAAACGTTCGTTCATGAGGGTTTCCTGAACCCGCTTTCCGGTTTCATCCCGGTATTTGGAAGAGAAGTGATTCACACTGTAACAGAAACACTGAGCAAGTGCATCCACCGTCATGGACTGCATTTCCTCCGTGGTCAGATTCTTGATGAACTGAACCACCCGCTCGGAAAACATGAACTCAGCATCCGTTTCCTCGAACTTCTGAAGAAAATCTGTAATGTCTGAAACAAAGTGGTCTACCTTTTTGTCCGGGTCCGGTTCATTCAGGAAATTTTCCGTCAACGCGGTCTGGTGGCGGAAGATGACTTCTGTCTGATTGACATACAAACTCCCCAGAATACCGGACACAATAACCTGCAAACGGTTATTCAATTCACGGCTGTCCGACGTGTTGTTCACAATGAACTCCGCGCAGCGCCTTAATTCGACGGTGCACTCCTCCAGTCCGCGGGTTTCAAATACCATCAGCAGGTATCGGGACAAATTAAACGCCTTCGTAAATGATCGTTCCACGATGACCACCTTTCCTTGCTGTATTTTCCTAAACCGGCACACGATCCGTCAAGGGCCTTTGTGAGACTTCCCGGCTCCTGCTCCGAAAAGAAAAGCATCCGGGATGAAACAATACCTTGCAATGTACAGTACCATGTATTGTACAAACGAAGGAGGCGGCGTGAACGTTCAGTTCAAAAAGGGAGCTCTTGAACTCTGTGTGCTGGTGCTGCTGGGCAACAAAGATTGCTACGGCTACGAACTGGTGCAGACGATTTCACAAAATGTTGATATTGCAGAGGGAACTATCTATCCCTTACTCCGCCGACTCAATCGGGACGGGTATTTTGAAACCTATCTGAAGGAATCAACCGAGGGGCCACCCCGGAAATACTACCGATTGACGGGGAAGGGTCTGGAGCAGCGGGATGTTCTGCTGAAGGACTGGCGGACATTTACCAACGGCGTAAACCGAATTCTGGGGGATCAAGATGAACAGGGATAAATTCCTGTCAATTCTGAACCGGACCCTCAAAGGACTTCCGGCGCAGGAGATCGAGGACATTCTGGACGATTACCGGGAACATTTCCGCATTGGACTGGAGAAGAACAGATCCGAAGAAGAGATCGCGGATTCGCTGGGCGATCCGTCTTCCATTGGCAAACTGTTCCGGGCAGATCACATGGTACAGCGCGCCAACAGCGCGTCCAACGCAGGTAATCTGGTGCGTGCCGTGCTGGCCGTTGTCAGCCTGGGTCTCTTCAATATTCTCTTCGTAGCCCTCCCCTTCATTCTGGCCATGGCAGGCCTGCTGGCACTGTGGCTGATTACGGGCATTATCCTGCTCGCCGGACTGGGACTGCTGGCCGCCGTCATACTGCTTACCATTTTCCCGTCGTTATTCGTTCTGGGCGGTGCTCCGCATGGCATGTTGCTCTTATTCGGACTGTTCCTTTCGATCGGAATTCTGTCCCTCGGAACACTGGCCGCCATTGCAATGGGGTATCTGACACGAACACTCTCCCGTCTGCTGGTTCGGTATTTGAAATATAGTCTTCAATCTTTCCAAACAGGAGGAATCCAATGAACATCCGAAAAGTCGTACTCACCTTATCAACCGTATGCATCCTTTCGTTTGCATGCGCCGCACTGGTTTTCCATTCCGCGAATCTCTTCGCAGGCGATGCCAGCACCAACATTCAGGTGGATGAAAGCCGGAAAGCGGACCTTGCCGGAATCACCAGCATCGAGATTTCCGAACAGATATCAACGGACATCAATGTAACCGCCACCCCCGCCGACAGCCTCAATGCTCATTTTTACGGCACCATCTCCAGCAATGCCGACGTCAAGAAGCCGGAACTCAAGGTGGAACGCAATGGCAACACACTGCTGATTTCTGTTGAACAGGACAGAGACTGGCGGAAGAAGCTCATGTTTAATGTCCGCTTCAATACGGACCTCAAACTGGACATCACCATACCGCAATCCTACAAGGGAATGGTCGGTATCCAGACCGTTTCCGGAGATGTTCAGTGCAACGGATTCGAAGGCAAGGGAATTTCGGTTCAGACCGCATCCGGAGACATCCAGATCATGTCCTGCCGTGGCGAAAGCCTGGAATGCAGCACGGCATCCGGCGACCTCACATTCAAGGAATCCACACTGGATCGCGTTCAGGGAAATACCGCATCCGGGGATGTCAATCTGGAAGATATGCGCAGCGAGCGTGTTCGGATCCGTACCGCATCCGGTGACATCCGCACAGATGCAGTGGAATCCGGTGAACTGGAAGCCCGCAGTGCCAGTGGTGAAGTACAGGGAGAAAACCTCGTTGTTAAAATTCTGCGCCTCAGCAGCACTTCAGGCGATGTTCAGATTTCCGGCATGACCTCTGACGAAATCCGCGTACAGAGCACATCCGGTGACATCCGGCTCAGTAAGGCTTCCGGTGATGTGACCGCATCTTCGACGTCCGGCGACATCAAGGCGGAAATCCAGCAGTTCTCCAAAAACCTGTCCGGCTCCACCACATCCGGTGACATAAGGTTCACCATCCATGACAAGAACCCCTTCAGTTTCAATGGATCCACCCACGGAGACATCACCTTTACCGGACCGGACGGCAAAACAACAAATGCGGAACGGAAACTGATTGTCAACTGTGACAACTGCAACCGGTCAGTCAAGATATCCTCTACCTCCGGCGACATTGAAGTAAACTGAACCGACTCTTCATTCAGATTCCAGGGCCCGGGAAGATCCCGGGCCTTTTTCTGACCACGCGGGAGAGCACTCAATTCCGGTTGACACCCCCCGCTTTGTTGCTATACTGGATCACTGAAAGTTTGAGGGGGAGTTTCTGCTCAGATGTTTGATCAGTTAACCGACAAGCTGAATCATACTTTCCGTCGGATCCGGGGCGTTGCAAATCTCAATGAGAATAACGTTGCGGAGGCGGTAAAGGAAATCCGGATTGCCCTGCTGGAAGCAGACGTCAATTTCAAAATTGTACGCGACTTCACAGACCAGGTGCGCGAAAAAGCACTGGGTGCTGAAGTATCCCGTGCACTCAATCCGGGCCAACAGTTTGTCAAGATTGTTCATGATGAGCTGGTAGCTGTCCTCGGGGATGAAGCCCAGCATCTTCAACTGGATCCGAAAGGGTGTACGGTCATCATGCTGGTCGGTCTGCAGGGCTCCGGTAAAACCACATCAGCCGGCAAGCTTGCAATGAAGCTCAAGAAGGAGGGCCGATTCCCCTTCCTGGTTCCCGCTGACGTATATCGACCGGCTGCTGTTGAACAGCTTCGGGTCGTGGGAGAAGCTGTCGGCGTACCGGTTTACGACATCGGGGATAACCGGGATCCGGTTTCCATTGCTCAAAATGCGATGAAAGAGGCGAAGGGACGCGGCCTGAATACACTGATTCTGGATACGGCCGGCCGACTTCATATTGATGAAGAGCTGATGGATGAGCTGAAACGAATTCAGTCTGCTGTGAACCCGGCGGAGATTCTGTTTACCATCGATGCCATGACCGGACAGGACGCCGTCCGTTCCGCCGCAGCTTTTGGTGAAGAACTGAATCTCACCGGTGTCATTGTGACGAAACTCGATGGTGACGCGCGAGGCGGCGCTGCGCTGTCCGTTAAGAAGGTGACCGGAACCCCCATCAAGTTTGTGGGCATCGGCGAGAAATACGAAGATTTCGAGGCCTTCCACCCGGACCGTATGGCTTCGCGTATTCTGGGAATGGGCGATGTCATGTCCCTGATTGAGAAAGCTCAGGGCGTGGTCGATCAGAAACAGGCGGAACAGCTTCAACAGAAAATTGCAAAGGACCGCTTCACTTTGGAAGATTTTCGTCAGCAACTTCAGCAGGTGCAGAAAATGGGTTCGATGGAAAAACTGCTGGGCATGATCCCGGGTATGTCCCAGGTAAAAAATGCTTCCAAAATGATGGACGACAAGAAAATGCGCCACATGGAAGCCATCATCAATTCCATGACCCGTGAAGAGCGTGCCAATCACACCATCATCAACGGCAAGCGCCGCAAACGGATTGCCCGCGGAAGCGGACGACCGGTTCAGGAAGTCAACGCATTGCTGAAACAATTCGTGCAGATGCGGAAGATGATGAAGCAGTTGTCAAATCCCTCGGTTCTTGGTAAGATGAAAAGTCTCAAGAATATGAGGAAGTTAAATATTCCTTTCCAATAAACGGAGGACGAGTACATGATCGCAATTCGACTGAAGCGTATGGGACGCAAAAAGAAACCTTTTTACCGGATCGTCGTGTCCGAGAACAGCTATGCGACAACCGGCCGCTTTGTGGAAGAAATCGGCACATATGATCCGCTGCAGGAACCGGCACAGGTAACCATCGACAAGGAAAAGGCTATGCGCTGGATTCAGGAAGGCGCTGAGCTTTCCGCAACAGTTAAATCGCTTTTCAAGAAGCACGACATCCTGTAAAATAGCCGACAAGATCCATTGCCATCGGTAAGGTGCCCTGGAAAAGTCAAGGAGGAAGTCCATGAAAGATCTCTTGTTAGCGATTGCCAAGGCATTGGTGGATCAACCCGACCAGGTGGAAGTCACTGAAGTGGAAGGCGAACAGACCACCGTCCTCGAACTGAAGGTAGCACCCGAAGATCTCGGCAAAGTAATCGGCAAACAGGGCAGAACCGCTCGCGCGATCAGAACGATTCTGAACGCATCGGGCATGAAACTGAAAAAACGGTTCGTACTGGAGATTCTCGAGTAGCCCCGCATGACGCGGAATTACCTTACCATTGGCCGGATTACAAAACCGCAGGGAATTCGAGGGGAAGTCATTGTCGCTGTGGAGACCGACTTCCCCTCCCGTTTTCTTGAAGCTGAGTTTCTGATGCTTCAGCAGGGAAATTCAGACCCGGTTTCCTATGCGGTTGAACAGATTCGTCCCCACAAAGGACGGTTCATCGTTAAATTCAGAGAAATTGACGACCGGAATGATGCGGAAACGCTTCGGGATGCGCACGTCGTAATACCGGAAACGGAGCGTCTCCGGGAAGAGGATTTTTTTTACTTCGATGAACTGGAACAAATGTCCGTGGTCACCCGCGATGGTCGTTCGCTGGGCACGGTTCGGGAAGTCATGCCGAACCCCGGACACGACATCCTGGTTGTCCGGGACGGGAAGCGGGAAATTCTGATCCCTTTCGATCATGCCATCTGTATTGACGTGGACCGGGATAACCGGAGAATTACCGTGGATCTACCCGAAGGACTGGAAGACATCAACCGTTAACCGGAGCAGCATTATGGCCCCCCTCACCTTCACTGTTGTCACGATCTTTCCGGACATGTTTTCGCCGTTCACATCGCTGGGCGTATTTGGCCGGGCTGTGGACAGGGGGGATATAGCCGTTGATCTGATCGATCCCCGGACCTTTACCCGTGATGTCCACCGGACCGTGGACGACGAACCGTTCGGCGGCGGTGCCGGCATGGTTTTCAAACCCCAGCCGCTGATCAAATCCATCCGTCAGGCACGGAAGAGCAATCCGGGTCCGGTGCTCTATCTGTCGCCCGCAGGACAACCGTTTTCACACGATCGGGCACGGGAACTGGCCCGGGAAACCGGTCTCATTCTGCTGTGCGGACGCTATGAGGGAATTGATCAACGGGTTATTGACAAACATGTGGACGAAGAAATTTCGATCGGTGACTATGTGTTGTCCGGGGGAGAACCCGCAGCCATGGTTATCATGGACGCAGTCGCACGGATGAAGCCGGGCACGGTCAAGGAACAGGATTCGGTCGAGAACGATTCGTTTTTTGATGGTCTACTGGATCACCCCCATTACACCCGACCGGCGGAATATGACGGCCTGAGCGTTCCCGAAGTACTGCTGTCCGGTGATCACAAACGCATTCGGGAGTGGCGGGAAAAACAGAAACTGCTGTTGACGCTGACCCGTCGACCGGAATTACTGGCAAAAGCGAACCTGACATCGGAACAGAAAGCATGGCTCAAAGAAATACGAGACGCCATTCAAAAAATGACCTGATCTCCATTGTCCTGATGCATAGCGATGTGATGATGCGGGATGGTTCGCCGGGATGCACGTCCGTTACCAATCTGGACGTTCATGACCTGGCCCGATTGAGCCGTACATTCGGATTGCATGCCTGTTTCCTGGTTACACCGGTGGTATCGCAGCAGCAGCATGCGACCCGGATTATTGATCACTGGACGGCCGGACACGGTGCCGAATACAACCCGGACAGGAAAGAGGCAATCAGCACCGTACGGATATCCGAATCCCTTGCGAAGGTGAAACAGGATCTCTGTGAGGATTATGACAATTCTCCCATGCTGATCGGAACGGCAGCACGAATAATCACAAACAAAGTCATTGATTATGGGGATGTCTGTGATAGAATGCTGTCCGCTGACCGTCCTGTTGCGCTTGTTTTCGGGACCGGTTGGGGGTTACATGAGAACGCGGTCCGGATGTGCGACGCATTCCTGAAACCAATTGATGGAATCGACGATTACAACCATCTGTCCGTCCGCTCTGCTGTAGCCATTACAATTGACCGACTGATTTCAACCATGCAAGGAGTTCGACATGGATATGATTAAACAGTTTGAACAGAAAATGATGCGGAATGACATACCCGATTTCAAACCCGGTGATACCGTGGCGGTTCATGTCAAAGTTCGTGAAGGCAACAAGCAGCGGATTCAGATTTTCCAGGGTCTGGTGATTGGACGGAGCAATGGCTCCGCAAACGAGACATTTACCGTTCGGAAAATCTCTGAAGGCGTCGGCGTAGAGAGAATTTTTCCCATTCACTCCCCGATTATTGACACCATCAAGGTGGTACGCCGCGGTCGCGTCCGCCGTGCAAAACTCTACTACATCAGAGAGAAGATCGGTAAGGCTGCCCGTATTCGGGAAAAACGGACCTTCTGAACCGTCGCAAACGGACACCAAGTGTAATTTAAACACAAGCCGGCTTAGCCGGCTTTTTTTTATTGCATTCAATTGATTGCCATTTATAATGGATATATGTTCAAAGGGCTTGGAAAAGCAGAAGAAACAATCGGGGTTGATCTGGGAGATTCTGCAGTCAAACTGGTACAGGTCAAAAAATCGGGCAACACCTGGGCTGTGCTCGACATGGACATGGAACCGGTCCGACGGAAAGAGCAGCGCCCCGTACCGGCCGATCTGGCCAGAGCACTGGAAACACTGGTACGACGGAAACGACTTCGAAAGAAGCGGGTGTCCGTCAGTCTGGACCCCTCCACATGTGCAATCCGGGAACTGATGGTGCCGGTTGTGCCGGACGAAGAACTGGACCAGATCATCAGCTGGGAAACCGGTAAACAAATTGAATTCGACGAAGAGACACATAACATCGACTATATTATCCACAACAGGGAAGAAGCCCAGTCGGGGGGTAAATATCGGGTAATGGCCGTCGTGTCGAAGAAGAGTGATTTGAGTCGTACCGTCGCGATGGTAGAGTCTGCGGGATTGCGTGTCGGACGCCTTGGATTGCCGGCGGACGCTGTACGCACCGTCATGGCGGCCAATCCGGACGTGGAACCACATGTGGGGACGGCCGCAATCGACCTGGGGTTGAGTTCAACATCCCTGACCATCATGAAAGAAGGTCAACTGAGGTTCTCCCGCCAGCTTTCCTTTTCTCTGAACGAAGTCATTCGGGCTGTTGCGGAACAGACCGGTACGGATGAGGACCATGCCGTTCAACTGCTCCAAGGCCTGTCCTTTGTTGAAGACGACCCGGAAACAGACACCGACAAGACACGGATTATGGTTCGTCCGGTCATGGAACGGCTCATTGCGGAAATCAACAGAAGCTTCACCTTCTATGCTTCGGTATCTCGCGGTGATACCGTGGACCGGGCTTTCATCACGGGCGGTTTCGCCCACACACCCGGAATAGAGAGCTTCTTCCTGGAACAACTGGGGGTTGTCACCCACGTGTTGGAACCCTTCAAAGGAATGAAACTGCAGAAATCACCGGGTGAACGAGCCAACCGGTACACGGTCGCCCTGGGTCTGGGGATGCTGCCATGAGCCGCAAAGCTTATGAACCGCATATCAATCTGTTCAGCAGAGATCTCACCTCTCGAAAGCTACCGGAGAACTTCTATTTCAACCTGCTCGTGCTGGGATCGGTGACGCTTCTGGCTGTTTTCCTGACCGTACTTGCCGTCGTATTTGTTCAGTATCAGATG